>JBEBTQ010000401.1:0-3454 GCA_040393685.1 Advenella kashmirensis
CGCCCTGCATCCATTACCATCACGCGGTCAGCCAGTACAATCGCTTCTTCAACGTCATGAGTCACCAGCATGACAGCAGGGCGGTGTATGCGTACCACGTCCAGCAGCAACCACTGCATACGAAGACGAGTCAGTGCATCCAGCGCCCCGAAGGGTTCATCGGCCAGCAATAGATCGGGTTGCCTGACCAGCGAGCGAGCCAGCGCCACGCGCTGCTGCTCTCCTCCGGAGAGGGCGTTGGGCCATGCCCGTTCGCGTCCCTCCAGACCAACGCTGGCCAATGCCTGCCGGGCCTTGTCATCAACATCGACATCATGCAGACCCAGCGTTACATTACGCAGGACGGTGTCCCAGGGAAGCAGGCGGGAATCCTGAAACAGTACCGACACATTGCTGGGTACGTCGATGTGACCCTCGCCTGCCACTTCAGCGTCCAGTCTGCCCAGCGCCCGCAAGAGCGTACTTTTTCCCGAACCGCTTTTGCCGATCAGCGCAACAAACTCGCCGGGCCGGATCTCGAAGCTGATTCTGTCCAATACGCTACGTTGTCCGAACCGACGAGACAGGTTTACCACTTTGATTGCTGGTTGACTCATGATCCGATAGCCTTTCGGTAGCTTAGTGCCTTGCGTTCCCATAGACGAACCATTGCATCTGAGCCCAGCCCCAGTAACGCATAAATAAGCAATCCAACGACGATCACGTCTGTCTGGCCATAGTCGCGGGCCCGGTTCATGACATAACCGATACCCTCGGTGGTATTGATTTGTTCGAGAACAACCAGGGCAGTCCAGCAAGTCGTGACAGCAAGCCTAAGACCGGTGAAAAAGCCAGGAAGTGCCCCAGGCAATGCGACGCGACGAATGAATTCTCTTCTGTTCAAACCTGTACTTTGTGCCAGCTCAACATAGCGGATATCGATCCCTCTGAGTGCCGCATGTGTGTTGATATACACCGGCACAAGCACACTGCTGGCGATCAGGGTGATCTTCATGGCTTCCCCAATGCCCAGCCATAATATCGCCAGCGGTATCAATGCGAGGGTGGGCACAGCCCGCTTCACCTGCACCAGGCCGTCAATACTGGCTTCGCCAACCTGAGTCAGTCCTGATACCAATGCGAGTGCCAGTCCAATGGTGACACCGGCAAATAAACCAATATAGGCGCGCTGCGCGGAGGCCCAGAAATGGGCCGCCAGTGAACCATCGGCTACCAGTCTGATGCCAGTTAGTAGGGCGGTGGAAGGAGAGGCCAGCTGTCTGGGGCTCAATATTCCCGTCAGGGAGGCAAGTTCCCACAACAGTAAAAGAACCAGCGGTCCACAGAGCATGCCCCAAAACCCGAGCTTGCGGGGTAACAGGGGGCGCGCAGGGCGAGTTACGTGTTCGTTTCTCGCACTCGGGTAATTCGGGGGGATCGAAGCCGCGATGGCGCTATGTGGGTCTGCGGTATAGGCAAAGGGGGTACTCAAATCTGTCACCTCATTGTTTATCGTCGGAAAGATTCGACACTGCCGCACGAATCACATCATCGAAACGCAGATCAAATTCTTCTCGTGCATCCAGTTTCTGCGGTAGATCTCCCGCTTCGTAAATCAGATCGATGAGTTTCTGCTGAGGGGCGATGGATTCAGACAACAGCGGGTAATGCGTTTCGCCTTCGGCCTTCACAATAGCCAGTCCATCGGCTGGCGTCAGATTCTGATTTTTGACGTAATACGCATCCACCCATTGTTCCGGGTGTTTGACTGACCAGTCATTTGCCCTGATCCAGTGACTCACGAACTGCCGTATTGCAGCGTACCGAGCCGGATCGTTTAGTGCCGCGGCGCTGGCATACAAGTAAGAGGTATTGCTGGGCAAATTGGCCTGGGCTGCAGCAGGCAGGGCGCTGGCCTTTTCCGCAGCAAAGTCTTTCAGATAACGACTGAAATGTGGTTCATTGATGGCTGCGACATCGACCTGTCCAGTGCGAATTGCTGTAGGAAAATCACCGGCCCTCAGTGGTATCAGCGTGACATCGCTTTTCTTCAGCCCAGCCTGCTTTAACGCAGACAGGACAAATGGCTGGCGTCCGGTTCCTTCGGCATAGGCAATCTTCAGGCCTTTGAGGTCTTTCAGACTGTTTACTTTCAGGCCCGGACGCACCGCCAGCTGATAGTCCAGCCCGGTATTGGTTCTGGCCGCGACAATAGGCAGTTTCTCTCCCGCCGCCTGCGCCTGGATTGGCGGCGTGTTGCCGACCACCGCCAGATCGACCGCACCCGCGCGGAACGCTTCCAGTATGGCGGGACCACCCAGGAAGTTTGCGTAACTGACGTCCGAAGATAGACGTGCCTGTTCACCGGACGATTTCATTAGTGTCTGCAGAGCTTCGTTCTGATCCGCTACCACCAGTTTGGTATGAGGAGCAATAGGTTCGTTCGCCATCGTGAAACTACTGATGGACAGGGAAGCGAAAAAAAGAATTTTGCGAAAAGCAGATTTGTACATGTATCGATTGAACCGGTCTCATCGCGGCAATCGAGTCTTTCGCCCAAAATAATGTTGGGGTTATTATCACAAGTGTGATAGAAAAATGACTCGATCTATCCGGTTGATGAGATCACGAATGAATTTAATGAGAGGTTCATTAAAACATTGTGTTCATCAGGATCAAAAGATACTTAATGCATTTGTATATGCGTGATGCTGGCGCAAATCTGTCTGCGTCAGCATCCTTGCAGGAGCGTGTTTCGTTATTTATTTATTGCTTGATGTGAGCTTGGTATGACTCGTAATCAGATTTCGATAATCGGGGATATGATTGGAGAACAATTGGCCCAGCCCTTCGACATCGTTACGCCAATCGCGATGTAATTCGCATGCCAGTCCAAACCATGTCATCAATTGTGCGCCGGCAGCAGACATGCGATCCCAGGCAGAGTGACGTGTGATTTCGTTGAATGTGCCGGATGCATCGGTAACTACAAAAACGTCATAACCGGCCTCGATTGCGGAAAGGGCAGGGAAGGCCACGCAGACTTCTGTTACCACACCTGCAATAATCAGCTGTTTTTTGCCTGTAGCTTCAATCGCCTTCACGAAATCTTCGTTATCCCAGGCATTGATCTGACCCGGGCGCGGAATATAGGGCGCGTTGGGAAAGGCTTCGATCAGCTCTGGTACCAGCGGACCATTGGGGCCGTCTTCAAAACTGGTAGTCAGAATGGTGGGGAGTTCGAAGTACTTGGCCAGGTCGGCCAGCGCCAGCACATTGTTCTTGAATTTGTCAGGATCAATATCCCTGACCAGAGAAAGCAGTCCGGTTTGATGGTCAACCAGCAGAACGGCAGCCTGGCTCTTGTCGAGACGTTTGTATTCAGTTGTCATGTGATACTCCTTTGTAGTAAAGGAAAGAATTCTGCGATGAGCAAAACGCCCATCGCAGTCAAACTCAGGTCAGGCAGACGCGG
>JBEBTQ010000402.1:0-3450 GCA_040393685.1 Advenella kashmirensis
AGCGCATTTCCTGTTTGATTTGCCAGCCGAACAGATTGATGTGGTCATCCATCCTGAGAGTACGATCCATTCCATGGTGGAATTTATCGATGGCTCACTGCTTGCCCAGTTGGGTAATCCCGATATGCGTATCCCCATTTCTTACGTCATGGGCTATCCTGAACGCATTGAGAGCAGCAGTCCTGTTTTCGATCTGGGCAAACTGCATCAGCTGAATTTTTCGGTCGCAGACCATGAGCGCTTCCCCTGTCTGCGACTGGCCTTTGAAGCACTCAGGGCAGGGCAGGCCGAATGTATTACACTCAACGCCGCCAATGAAATTGCCGTCTCGCATTTTCTTGAAGGTCGACTGCGTTTTACCCAGATTGCAGATGTCATCGCTCGGACGCTGGACTGGCAAGGCGGGCAGTCCGGCTCGGTCAACCATATTGATGATGTTTTCCTTCTGGACCAGGAAGTGCGTGAACGCGCCCGCCAATTTCTAACGGCTTCTGTCTGAATACCATGCTTTCCAGTATCATTTTTTTCATTATTACAATCAGTATCGTTGTGGTTTTCCACGAGTTGGGCCATTATCTCGCCGCCAGACTTTGTGGCGTGCACGTAGAGCGTTTTTCTCTCGGGTTTGGAAAGGTCCTGTTTCGTCGGACAGACCGTCGGGGTACCGAATGGGTGGTGTCGGCGTTGCCACTGGGTGGCTACGTAAAACCGCTGGCGGAACCCGAGGCCGCAGGTATGCAGCCGTTGCGACGCGGTGCAATGAGTGAAAAGAATCCATGGCAGCGTATGCTGATTTTTGCAGCAGGTCCTGCGTTCAGCCTGTTGCTTGGCATATTGATTTATTCCGGTATGTATATGGTGGGCAGCCACGTTCCGGAACCCATTCTTGGTCAGCCGGCAGTGGGCACACCCGCACAAATTGCCGGGGTGCGCAAGGGAGATCGTGTACTGGCACTGGATAATAAAGCCATACATTCCTGGACAGAGATGCAGCAGCATTTGCTGGAACCAATGATACTTGGCCAGTCAGTTGATGTGAAGGTTCGCCATGCTGACGACAGCGTGCAGGATCTGACGGTGGCGCTGCAGCCCGCGCCAGACAATCTGGAAAATGTGAATCTCGCGGAACGAAACGGGCTCACCATTGATGCACCTGCGCCAAGTGCGGCTCAGGTCGTCGCAGGTGGAGCAGGGGAGCAGGCAGGGTTGCGCCAGGGAGATACCATTCTGCGCGCCGCGGATAGCCAGTCTCTGGATGCGCGTTCCTTCATCGATATCATTGAAAAAAATGCGGATACACCCGTTCCATTGGACATTCTGCGCGATGGCAGACATCTGTCATTGACTGTGACACCGCGAGCAACCCCCGAATCTGACGGCACAGTGAAAGGCAAAATTGGCGTGGCATTGCAGTCGAATCTGCCTATGACATTTGTGCGCTACGGCTTTTTTGACAGTGTGGGGCTCGCGACCACAAAAACGTTCGATACCGCCTGGTTTTCCGTCAGAATGCTGGCCAGAATGGTTACAGGCCAGGTGTCGTGGAAGAATATCAGCGGCCCGGTCACAATTGCAGACTATGCCGGCAAATCAGCCAGTCTGGGTATTGGACGGTTTATCGAATTCGTTGCACTCATCACGATTAGCATCGGCGTACTTAATCTGATACCCATCCCGGGGCTGGATGGGGGGCAAATGCTGTTTGCGCTTGCTGAAATCATTCGCGGCCGCCCCTTGCCGGCGTTTGTGCAGGAAAAAGGACTGGCATTTGGCTACATGCTTTTGCTGGCGCTGATGGTGGTCGCCTTTCTGAATGATGTCATGCGAATTACCGGGTAACAGCTTTCAAACGGCAGCCTGATGGCATTCAGGCCGCTAACGTATTAACATACAAGGAAATTTGCTGACAAGTCGCCGGGTTCTGACATACAATTTAGCGCTTATGCATATCCGTATCCACAAGGAAAGTCCGAATGTCTTTGAGACAGCCTAGTTCAATGAAAAAGAAGGCGATACCGGCTCTGGTCGCCATGCTCCTCCTTCCGCAAGCATCTTTCGCATTTGCGCCTTTTGTGGTGCAGGACATCCAGGTAAAAGGATTACGCAGTACCGATCCTTCCACGCTGTTCAATTATGTACCAGCGCGTGTCGGCAAACAGTTTACCGAAGCACAGGCTACAGATTCCGTTAAACGACTGTATGCCACGGGTCTGTTCAATGACGTGGATATCTCCACGCGCAATAATATCGTTTACGTGAATGTTGTCGAGCGGCCGGTCATTACCTCTGTCACCTTTGATGGCATGAAGGCCTTTGACAGCAAGACTATTACCGAATCACTGCAGGGTGTGGGGTTCGGAGCCGGGCGTGCCTACGACGAAGCGCTTCTTGAGCGCGCCCGCAATGAAATCAAGGCCCAGTATGTTGCCAAGGGACATTACGGTACCGAAGTCAACTCGTCCATTACACCACTGCCAAACAACCGTGTAGGCATCAATTTTGCTGTACAGGAAAGCGGAATTTCCCGCATCCGTGACATTCATTTTGTCGGTAACGAGGCCTTTTCCGAAGGTACCCTGCGTGACCAGATGGACATGACCACACCGGGCTATATGACCTGGTACACAGGGTCAGACAAGTATTCCCGTGAGAAGCTGGACAAGGATACCGAATCAATCCGCAAGTACTATATGGATCGCGGGTATCTGGACTTCAATATGGATGCGCCGCAGGTCAATATTACGCCTGATCGTGAAGACATCAACATCAACCTGACGGTGAACGAAGGGAAGCCCTACAAGCTGCGCAAGGTGCAGCTGGCCGGCAACCTGATGGGGCTGAACAACGAACTGCAGGCACTCATCAAACCCAAAGTTGGTGAAACTTATAGCGAAGCGCGCGCCAAAGAAACCACAGATGCCATCAAGAGTTATCTGGGCGGACTCGGCTACGCCTTTGCCAATGTCAACGCCAACCCTGTTCCAGACAAAGAAACGCAGGAAGCTGATCTGACGTTCTTCGTGGACCCGGGCCGTCGCGTCTATGTTAATCGCATCAATATTGGCGGCAACACGCGCACACGTGATGAGGTCATTCGGCGCGAAATGCGTCAACAGGAAGCCGGCTGGTATGACGAGACTCGTCTGTCACAGTCCAAAGACCGCGTCAATCGTCTGGGCTATTTCAACTCCGTTGATGTTACGCAAATGCCTGTACAGGGTACAGACGATCAGGTTGACGTCAATGTGGACGTCAAGGAAAAACCAACCGGTCTGATCAATCTGGGTGTAGGCTACGGTACGTCCGACAAGCTGTCATTTACTGCCGGGATCAGTCAGGAGAACGTTTTCGGCTCCGGTACCGATCTAGGCCTGCAGCTGAACACCAGCAAACGTTATCGTAATATCAGCCTGACTCACACCGATCCATACTGGACAACCAGTGGTATCA
>JBEBTQ010000403.1:0-3443 GCA_040393685.1 Advenella kashmirensis
CGGATAACCGGTGGTCAAGCACCAGGGTTCGATCTTTCTGTCTGTCACTGTGCCTGGCCGCAGGTTCGTAATGCTGCCAATGGTCAAGTGCCGCAGAAATACCTATAATCGCAGAAAATTCCGGAAAGAAGGACCCAATATGTTCAAAAAATTCGTTCTTGCTACTATTGTCGTCAGTTCGCTGACCGCCTGCCAAAATATGGATATTGCCGGCATGGCAGGTGCGGCCTCGTCGCTTTTTCAGGCTGCCACGGTTTCCGATGCTGACATCCGCGAGCTGGCTGTTGCCTCGCAAGAGAAACTGGACTCAGAAAATTCCATTGCCTCTCCCGGCAGCAAATATGCAACACGGCTGGCGCGGGTTACGCGTAATCTAAGCAGCTATCAGGGTGTGCCGCTGCAATTCAAAGCCTATATGAATCCCGAAGTCAACGCGTTTGCCCTGCCTAATGGCAGTATTCGCGTGTACTCCGGACTCATGGACAAAATGACGGATGACGAATTGCTGTTTGTGCTTGGACACGAAGTGGGCCATGTGATTGAAGGCCATTCCAAAGCACAGGCGCGTTCGAGCATGCTGACGCTGGCTGCGCAACAGGCTGGTGCTGCAAGCGGCGTACCGATTCTATCCACGATATCAGGCAGTCAGCTAGGCGCTCTGGCCAACGGTTTGGTCAATGCCCAATATTCACAGTCACACGAATATGCTGCCGATGCTTTCGGCCTGAAAATTCTGAGAGAACAGGGAAAAGACAAATCCGCGGCTGTTTCGGCATTGCGTAAGCTTGAATCGCTGTCACAGAGTAACGCGAGCATCTTCTCCAGCCACCCCGACTCCGGCAAGCGCGCCGATCGTATTGAGGCAATGTAAATAACAGGCTGTCTGACCCTGGCTCAGAAGTGGCTGCCAGACCCGGGCTCAGACAGCATTTCACCCGCCGTACCGACCTTGTTCTGTCGATACGACGGGTGAAATTTTTACAGCTTTGCAGCGAACTGCGATCAGATGGCTTTTTCCAGTTCAGGAACGGCTGTGAACAGATCAGCCACAAGTCCATAGTCAGCCACACCAAAAATTGGTGCTTCCGGGTCTTTATTGACCGCAACAATGACCTTGGAGTCTTTCATACCAGCCAGGTGCTGAATGGCGCCGGAAATACCAATGGCAACATACAGTTGTGGTGCCACGATTTTACCCGTCTGACCAACCTGCCAGTCGTTGGGCGCAAAGCCCGCATCCACTGCCGCACGAGACGCGCCGAGCGCTGCGCCCAGTTTGTCTGCCAGTGGTTCCAGCAGTTTGAAGTTCTCGGCACTACCCATGCCACGACCACCAGATACCACAACGGATGCGGAAGTCAGTTCGGGACGATCATTCTTGGCCACTTCACGTCCGACAAAAGAAGACAGACCTGAATCACCAACGGCTTCCAGTTTTTTGACTTCTGCGCTGCCACCTTCTGCTGCCACGCCATCAAAAGACGTGATACGTACGGTGATCACTTTCTTCTCATCTGTAGACTGCACGACCGCGATGGCATTACCTGCATAGATGGGACGCTCGAATGTGTCGGCCGATTCCACGCCTGTGATATCGGAAACCTGGGCGACGTCCAGTTTTGCGGCGACGCGCGGTGCAATGTTTTTGCCTGAAGCAGTAGCCGGAAAGACGATGTGACTGTAATCGCCTGCCACAGCCAATACCTGCTCGGCCACGTTTTCTGCCAGGCCGTCTTTCAGATGTTCTGCATCAGCAAGCAGGACGCTGGCCACGCCAGCCGCTTTCGCTGCCTGATCAGCCACGCCCTGTGCGCCACTGCCGGCTACCAGGATATGGATATCGCCACCGATTTTCTGCGCAGCAGCCACGGCGTTCAGAGTTGCAGGTTTTAACTGCTCGTTGTCATGTTCTGCAATAACCAGGGTTGTCATATCAAATCACCTTCGCTTCGTTCTTCAGTTTATCTACCAGAGCTGCCACATCATCCACTTTGATACCGGCCTTACGTGAAGGCGGCTCACTGACTTTGAGCGTCTTGATGCGAGGTGTCACGTCTACGCCCAGTTCTTCCGGTGTAAGGGTGTCCAACTGCTTCTTCTTGGCTTTCATGATGTTTGGCAGCGTCACGTAACGTGGCTCATTAAGACGCAGGTCAGTCGTAATGATGGCGGGCAGTTTGACAGAGACGGTTTCCAGACCGCCGTCAACTTCACGCGTTACCTTGGCGTTTTCGCCTTCGATCACCACTTTGCTGGCGAAGGTGGCCTGAGGCCAGCCCAGCAGCGCAGCCAGCATCTGACCAGTTTGATTGGCGTCATCGTCAATGGCCTGTTTACCCAGAATCACCAGGTTCACCTGCTCTTTCTCGGCAACGGCCTTCAGCAGCTTGGCTACGGCCAGCGGCTGCAGTTCTGCATCTGTCTGCACCAGGGCCGCACGGTCTGCACCAATGGCCATTGCAGTACGCAGGGTTTCCTGGCATTGCGCCACACCGCAAGAAACAGCGATGACTTCAGTGGCGGTACCAGCTTCCTTGAGTCGCGTGGCTTCTTCGACAGCGATTTCATCGAACGGGTTCATTGACATTTTGACATTTGCAATGTCAACACCAGACTGATCTGACTTCACGCGCACTTTGACGTTGTAGTCGACAACGCGCTTTACAGGTACCAACACCTTCATCCAACAATCTCCTAGAATGTTGGGGCAGCCGCCCCGGATTTATTACCTAATCTATTTATTTTACATGCTTGCCCGAGCCTATTTCACTAATTCTTTCAATGCCTTGAATTTTGCTGCGATTGTTCTGCAGAGCGCAACCGGGCCGTATAAGCCGTCCCGAGGAGCAGAATAAAGCCGCCTTTTCCGGAATAAATGACGGTCGAATATACTGCTTCGGACTGTACAAGCACCGAATGATACCGGTTTCCAATAAGTGGGCTTCGGATAAAAGGCTTACGAACCAACAGCTTGCCGAATAACGTACAACGTACCCTTACAAGCCGGCCAGTGTCCGCACATGCGCCTCTACACTGCGGCCGAGCGCTGACAGGGCGTAGCCGCCTTCCAGCATACTGACAATCCGACCCTCACTGTATTTCTCGGCGATATCCATTATCTGTCGGGTTATCCAGATATAATCCTTTTCTACCAGATCCAGCTGGCCCATATCGTCTTCCCGATGAGCATCAAAACCCGCGGAGATAAAAATGAGTTCCGGCTTGAAATCTTCCAGTGCCGGCAACCACTGCGCGGTCACGGTTTCCCGGATCTTTTCTGCCTTGGTGTACGCGGGGACCGGACAATTATGCATATTGGATGCAGGATGATCCACCCCGGAGTTGGGAAACAGCGGATACTGGAAGAAACTGCACATCAGCACAGAATCATCATTGGCAAAGGCCGCCTCTGTCCCGTTGCCATGATGAACGTCGAAATCAAT
>JBEBTQ010000404.1:0-3427 GCA_040393685.1 Advenella kashmirensis
AACCCGCAGGAGAATGGCACCAGCCGTGCCCCATAGACTGCCCTGCATGCGCTGTTTCTTCGGCAGGTTGCGGCAGGCCAGCGCAATCACGACTGCATTGTCGCCACCCAGCAGAATATCAATCAGGATAATTTGAAATACTGCGGCCCAGCTTAGTGTCTGTAAAAATTCAAGCATAATTCACCATGAATCCGTTTTAATTTAATGTTGGAATGAAACGGATCGGGGCGTCTGCTGCCTGGTTCGCACGTCCGAAAGGGGCACGAAACGGATGAGAGTAGCGTCAGACAAAACAAAACGGCCTGATCCGCAAGGACACAGGCCATCATGATTCTGAGGATGTACCTTGCCCTTGGTGGCAAGGTCTTGCTGCAACATGGATATGCTGCCCGGGCACCGGGCGTCTGCAAAATACTGACTGCATGACAACCGTAATGACGATGCGGCGGAAGATAGCTACTCCCCTTGATAGAGCAAGTATAACGGTGATTGACGAGCTGTCAAGTTATTTTTTGTGCGTTTGCGTATTTTCTGGTGGTTTTCACCGCCATTGGCTGCCGCCTGGCGCTGGATACGCAATAGGCGTGCTCGCCGGTCGGTGCGAAAAAAAATCAGAGTAAAATGTGGACGACTTAAATTATGCAATTCAGGACCCCACTATGTTCCCCCAACGACTGACCGACGGCTATGCATCTTTTCTACATGGCCGGCTCGAACGCGAGCGCGCGCGCTATGAACAGCTAGGCCAGAGCGGTCAGCACCCTGAAATCATGGTGATCGGTTGTGGTGACTCCCGCGTTGCCCCGGAGACCATCTTTGATGCGGGGCCAGGCGAAATGTTTGTCGTGCGCAATATTGCCAATCTGGTCCCGCCCTGTGAAACCGACGCCGAGACTTCGTATCACGGTACCAGTGCTGCCATCGAATTCGGCGTCAATGCACTGCAGGTTAAGCATATCGTGGTGCTGGGGCATGCCAGTTGCGGTGGCGTGGCGGCTTTTGCCAATAATGCGGCACCCTTATCCAAGCGCGACTTTATTGGAAAATGGATGTCGCAGATCGCGCCGGTGGTTGAAAGGCTGGGCCCGCCCACAGACGATCGCCAGAGCTGGATCCGGCAACTGGAGTGGGCGGTTGTTGAGTATAGCCTGGCCAATCTGATGACCTTTCCAGCGGTACGCGAACGCGTGAAGGCAGGCCTGCTGCAACTGCACGGTGCCTATTTTGGTGTCGCTACCGGCGTACTGTTTGTTCGCGATACACAGTCAGGCGAGTTCAAGGCCTATTCGGAATAATCCAGTCCGGGTATCTACTGCCGGGCTGTGGCATGCCAGGTGACATCAAGGCGCGTGTTGACTAACGAGTTTCGCCAAAGTACTTCACGCGCAGCTTGTGTATGTCACCGCGCTCATGCATGCCAAGTAACTCCAGGGTAACGGGTCGCAATAGTTCACTTTGCAAGGGAAATCCAAAGCCGTACTTGTCGGGATGAAACACCGTCCCGACCAGTCGTACCGGTTGTCCCGGCTGGGAGTGGGCGAAGTATTCCAGAACCGATGCATCACCGACCAGCGCGTCAACTTCATCGGATAGCAATCCCTCGACAGATGCTTGCAGCGTGTCATAGTCTCGTGTCTCAATGCCCAGTTCCTGAACATAGTCTTCGCCTACGCTACCGCCCAGTACACCCACGGTCTTGCCCGGTAAATCGGACAGGGAATGGATCTGACTGGTCAGCGACGTCGTTGTCATGACACTTGTGATTGAAGAAGTGACATATGCAATGATCGCAACCCCCAGCACCATCCATAATGCTGACCAAATGCGACCGATCCACCCAAACAGGTTTTTATGCGTGGTCTTGCCTGTAGTCAGGATTGACATGGTATGGAAAAAGTTATCCGCCAGACCTTCGCGCCATCTGCGCGGGAATTCACTATCCAGCCGGCGGTCAAGCAGGGTAATGATGATGGTTGCAACCAGGGCGAGAATCAGTAAACAGGCAAAGGTCGTCAGGTGGCCGCTGTCCGACAGCCCCTCCACTATGCTCTGAAAGGAACCCGATCCCTTGCTTGGTGTCATGATTCTGAGACCAGAATCATACCAGGGTTGCGTAAACGCAATCGATTGCGCACGCTGCCTGGTGATAGTGAGGTTCGTTACTGCAGCATCTATTTCGCCGTTACGAACCGCTTCTATGAGTTTGCGATACGAAGGATAACTTTTATAGGTGGATGACAGTTGCAGTTTATTCTCGAGCGATTGCCAAAGCTCAATCGCCATACCGGTATATTGTCCGTTTTCCCGCGTAACAAAAGGCGGGCTGTCATACACACCAACCGTCACCTCTCTGGATGTCGCCGCTTGCTCCTGTGCCGGGGATGTGCCCGGAGCCAGGCCGACCATCAGCGCAAAGCCGACAATTCCAAGCGTTCGTGTGACCCATTTAAGGAAGCCAGATTCAAATACGCTGTACTTTTTCATGTCCTGTTACTATTTGTTCATCACAGTTGAACGCTGGTCTGAACACGAATCATGCATGCAGCGGCTTAGCCCGTGTTTTGCAACGTTCTTCATCGTCATCATAAGTTACTGCGGCGGCAACACGCTTACACAACATACCGCAATCGCAGTGCTCACGTTCCTTTATAAACCATATCAGGTCGCCGCGTTGTTTAACAGTAGTTCACAAGTGTGATTAAATCGCCGGACATTTCGGTCCGGTATCGTTCCCGCGGGTCACTCGTATGTGTTCATATGGTGGTGCGCCTGAACAGGCCAATCACCTGTTCAAGGAATGTCGATTGATCGTTTTTGCGCCAGCTAAGCAGGATGGGTGAGGTAAAGGTGGGTTCGTCCAGATTGACATACACCACATCGTCGCGATGCAGGCGACGCACCGATTCGGGCACAATGGCAATACCGATAGCGGCGGTCACCAGCCCGATGGCAGTCTGCAATTCGTTGACTTCCTGAATGACTTCAGGAGAATACCCATTCTGACTGAACAGGTTTAGAACATGATCTGCGTAGCTTGGCCGCGGCCTGGCGGGGTAAAGGATAAGCGGTTCATCAATGATGTCGTTGAGCCGGAGTGTTTTTTTTCGCGCCAGACGATGTGTAATGGGTAGCGCTGCGACAAGTGGCTCATCGGTCAATATCAGGCGCTCGATCTCGTCGTCGTGCAGCAGAATTCGTCCGACACCGATATCAATTCGGCCTGATTTCAGTGCTTCAAACTGCTGCAGGGTCGTCATTTCCACCAGAGCAATCTCTACTTGCGTGTTCAGCTGGCGCAGTTGCCGGATCAGGGCGGGCATGTGTCCATACAGGGTGGAGGGCACAAAGCCCACGCCGAACCAGATGCGGTCGCTCTTGCCAATGCGGCGCGTGGCGTTGACGGTTTCTTCAAGCCGCTGCATCATTT
>JBEBTQ010000405.1:0-3404 GCA_040393685.1 Advenella kashmirensis
ATTCCGCTTTTTCTTGGATTGGCCGCAAGCGATCTGCTCAACACCTATTTTGCCCTGATGGTGCCGTTTTGTCTGTCCGTGTTTGCCATCCTCCTGTTCCGCCAATCGTTCAAGACTTTTCCTGAAGATATCGTGCAGGCAGCCCGCCTGGACGGCCTGTCCGAAATGGCTATTCTGTGGCAAATCGTCGTGCCTGCCAGCAAACCCGCTATTGCTGCCTTCGCCGTCTTTTCCGTTACCAGCCACTGGAACGATCTTTACTGGCCGCTCATTGTCATTACCAACGCCGAACTGATGACGCCGCCGCTGGGACTGGCTTCATTTGCGGACCCGGAAATTGGCGCTAATTTCGGTGCGCTGATGGCCTCTGCCACGATCGTCACGCTGCCGCTGATGATTCTCTACCTTTTTATTCAACGCCATTTTATTCAGGGCGTCACCAATACTGGCGTCAAGTAAGGACGCCGGCTTCAGGCCATCGGGCCGGAAGTTTTTTCTGGAGTGCAATTGATATGAAAACTGTTCGTCGAATTTTAATGGGGCTGTCGATCAGCAGCCTGTGCGCCTACGCGGTAGCGGTTCAGGCCGAAACCATTACGCTGGATGCCATGCATGCATGGCCCGGACATAACCCTTTCTATGAAAAAGTCGCACAGGCGTTTACCAAAGAAAACCCGGATATTGTCGTGCGTTTTCGTGCATCCCCGCCATCTTATGACGAAGCGCACCAGGCCGTGTTACGCAGCATGATGACGGGGCAGTTGCCCGATGTGTATTTTTCGGGCTTTCATCTCCTGCCCGAGCTGGTACACGCACTCGCGCGGCGTAAGCAGGCCGTTGACCTGAAGCCATTTATCGATCAGGAACAAGGCCAGTGGCTTGAGACCAACTACGAACCTTCCGTGCTGAAGCTGGCTCAGGTAGAAGGCACGCAATATGGGCTGGCCTTTAACGCCTCCACCCCCATCATTTTCTACAATGCAGATCTGGTCAAAAAGGCTGGCGGCAACCCCGATGCCTTCCCGACAGACTGGTCGTCCCTGGTCACGCTGGCGGCGAACATTGCCAAAACGTCAGAAGGCGTGAACGGCATGGCCTACGACGTGCATGCCTGGCCGGACGACTGGCTGTGGCGCGCACTAATCATGGAACAAGGGGCCCCTATCATGAATTCGGACGGAAAAACCGTCGCTTTCGGTGGCCAGTCCGGTCTGCATGCATTGCAAAAAGCGCGCAGCTTTGTAACGGACGGCGCCATGGCCATGCGGGATTTTGACCAATCGCGTCAACAATTTGTCTCTGGCAAGCTGGGCTTTATTTTTGCTTCGCCCAATAGCGCCAAGGCCTTTTCCGAGCTGGTCGGAACGCGCTTCGAGATGCGTTCATCGATCTTCCCGCTGGAAAACAAAGAAACAGGCAAGGTACCCACCGGCGGCAACGCCATGATGATTCTGGCCAAAGACCAGAAACGCCAGGAGGCCGCCTGGAAGTTCATCAAGTTTGCCACCGGCCCGGTAGGTCAGACCGAAGCGGTGCTGGGTTCAGGCTACATGCCAACCAACAAACTGGCCCTGCAGCCCCAATACCTGGGTGACTTCTACAAGAAAAATCCCAACTGGGAAACCAGTCTTAAGCAGATTGCCTATGCCAGCCCATGGGGCGGCTATCCGGGCAATCACGGCGTACAGATCTGGCGTACCCAGCGCGACATTATTGGCGCAGTCATGAGCGGCAAAGTAACGCCCCAGGACGGGCTTGCGCAGATGGTTGAAGCCACGAATGCACTGTTAGCTAAATAAGGCTTGCCTCTTTATATCAACCGGGGCTGGCCAGGTGCCGCCCCCTTTTGCCGGTATCTCATGACTCAACCTTCCTTGGATTTAATTATTTTTGACTGTGACGGCGTCCTCGTTGACAGCGAAATCCTTTCCACCCGGGCCAGTACCGCAGCGCTGGCCGAATTCGGACTGAATCTGACCGAGCAGCAGGTTGCCGCGCTGTTTCTGGGCCTGACGCTACAGGACGGACTGGAACAAATCCGCCGGCAATATCAGCTCGACCTGCCGCCCGCCTTTGCCACCCGAAAAATGCAATTGACCGAACAGCTGTTTCGCCAGGAACTGACACCGGTACAGGGACTGGTGGAGCTGCTGGCGCAGTTGACCATCCCCTACTGCGTGGCGTCCAACAGTGCGCACGAACGACTGCAATTCTCATTTGAAGCGACCGGGCTGAGCCGCTATTTTGCCGGCCGTATCTATAGCGCCGAAGACGTCGCCCAGGGCAAGCCCGCACCCGACCTGTTTCTGCATGCGGCCAGGCAACAACATGCCGAGCCACAGCGCTGCCTGGTGATTGATGACAGCACCAGCGGCGTGCGCGCTGCAGTCGCCGCAGGCATACCGGTCATTGGCTTTACCGGCGCAAGTCATGCCTATCCGGCCCTTGCCGACCAGCTTCGTGACGCCGGTGCTACCTGGGTCATGTCTGACTACGATGCGGTCCGCGCACACCTAGAGCAGTACAACGTAAAGGAATTCTCATGACGCTCGATACTTTATTTTCCAGACCAGGCAAATTCCTGCGTGGCAATCTGCATACCCATACCACCAACTCCGACGGCATGCTGCCTACCGAAGAAGTGGTGCGGCGCTACAAGGCATCGGGTTACGATTTCCTGGCGCTGACCGATCATTTTCTGCCTTCGTATCAGTTTCCGCTGACCGATGCGCGGCAATTTCAGTCGGATACGTTTACCCCACTGGCCGCCGCCGAACTGCATGTGCCCCGCACCGAAAATAGCGCACTGTGGCATATCACCGCCATTGGCCTGCCTTATGATTTTGAGCCGACCCGCGAAGGCGAAGACGGCCCAACGATCGCCCGACGTGCCGCCGACGCCGGCGCATTCATCACCCTGGTCCATCCTGCCTGGTACAGCTTGTCGCTGGCCGATGCCCTGACCATTGATGCCGCCCATGCCGTGGAAATCTACAACCACGGTTGCCAGCTGATGCATGACAAGGGCGATGGCGCCTATCTGCTGGACGGGTTGCTGGATCGCGGCCGTCAGATACTGGCAACCGCCGTAGACGATGCGCACTTCAAATCGCCCGATTTTGGCGCAGCCTGGGTCGAACTCAAGGCCGACAGCAGAGACCAGGCCGATATCATATCTGCGCTGAAAGCCGGCCAGTTTTATTCCACCCAGGGTCCCGTCTTTCACGATATTGAAACGACCGACACGCATCTGAATGTCGCCTGTTCGGCCGTCAGCGGCGTTCTGGTTGTGGGCGCCGGTTATCTGATGGCCTATCAGTTTGCCACCGGCCTGACCCGTGCCAGCATAGACCTGGCACCGCTGGCAAAAAGCCCTTGGTATCGCGTGGTGCTGATCGGCGCCG
>JBEBTQ010000406.1:0-3399 GCA_040393685.1 Advenella kashmirensis
GTGTGGGGCACCACTGCAGTGCCCGCCTGGCGCATGATGAGCTGCATCAGCTGATCGTCCCGACCGCCAAGCTCATAATCCTTAGGTACATCAACCGCAGCAGATAACAGTTCATGCAACAAGGGGGACACGTTAATAACCGCACAGCGCGTCGCCAACCCTGCTGCGAGGGCAGCTTCAGGACAGATATAGGCGCTGCGCGTGATGGTATGACCGTTCATCCTTACTTCGTGTTTAACCCTGGAAGGAATCCACGATGCACGCCGAGGAGGCACGACCCAGCTGCCCTCGCAAGTGGAAACAGTCAATACACCTGAAATTGCATATAAAAGCTGATTAAATTCGTGGCTATGGCCCGGCAGCACTACGCCGACGGGATAATCATTTCCACGCGCATATACATTTCGATGAACATGTTCATATGTTTCCGCAACCGTATTTCTCACAAGGAATCCAAAGTTGGCCCAAATTAACGATAATTATGCCTGATATTGATTTCGGGAAAAATGAAATTCAATTAAAGTGGCTGGTAAATTTAGCCCCCTAAATTCTCAAATGACAATTTTGAATTTTGCTACCCGATCATGACGACACAGAGCGCGACACACAGAGTTTCGGATATCCCGGCAGTTTCCACGGCTGCAGAGCCCTTTTTACTGCCCGTAGTGGGTGGAGCAGCACTTGCTCATCTGCTGAACGATATGATTCAGGCAATGCTGCCAGCCATTTTCCCCTTGCTTAAGTCAAATTTTGCACTGAGTTTTGGCCAGATTGGAGTCATCGCGCTGGTTTATCAGATCACTGCCTCGCTCTTACAGCCCTGGATCGGCCTATATACCGATAAACACCCCAAGCCGTATTTGCTGCCGTCAGGAATGGGGATGACGTTAATCGGCATTGGAATCCTAGCTACCGCGGGGAGTTATCAAATGCTTTTGGTCGGCGCGGCAGTGGTCGGCATTGGCTCTGCAACGTTTCATCCTGAGGCTTCACGCATTGCGCGTCTGGGTTCGGGTGGAAAATTCGGCACGGCACAATCGACCTTCCAGGTCGGGGGCAACACAGGGACGGCTATCGGCCCGCTACTGGCTGCCGCGATCGTGATCCCTCACGGTCAGGCGGCGGTTGCCTGGTTTATGCTGATTGCAATACTCGCAATTATTGTATTGTGTCGATTAACTGCCTGGGTTCTGCAACATGGCCAGGCCAAGGCAAAGAGTCTGGCCAAAAGCCGTGCAGGTGGGCTCGCGCGAAAAGAAGTTATTCGTGCCGTCGTGGTGATTTGCATTCTGATGTTCGCAAAATTTGTATACATTGCTTCGTTCACCAATTACTTCACATTCTATTTGATTCAGCGATTTGGCCTGAGTGTACAAAATAGTCAGATTTTTCTTTTCATCTTTTTAGCTTCTATCGCTGCAGGAACCTTTATGGGCGGACCTGTGGGCGACCGCATCGGCCGTAAGGCAGTTATCTGGGTGTCGTTCCTTGGCGTCGCTCCCTTCGCGCTTGCCTTGCCTTTCGCCAACCTCTTTTGGACTGCAGCACTTGCAATTGTGATTGGACTGGTCATGTCGTCGGCTTTTGCTGCGCTTGTTGTATACGCGCAAGAAGCCGTTCCAGGACGCGTAGGCATGATCTCAGGGATGATGTTCGGCCTGATGTTTGGTATTGGCGGCATCGGTGCAGCCGGCCTCGGAAAACTTGCCGATACTTACGGAATTATCTGGGTGTATCACATTACCTCTTTCCTGCCGCTGCTGGGACTTGCCACCGCGTTTCTTCCTAGAACTTCGAATAGAAAGCTATGAGCAAAGGAAGGGACGGGTGATGGGGTTCAAATCTGAGTGGTCGTTAAGTCCGGTTTACTGTGCTTGTGAGCCCACAGCAATACCACCACTCCGATAAGAATCTGCGCATGTAACATCAGAGCTACCATCCATTTTGTGAACAAAATCTATGGAAAATGGCAAAATATGAATAAAATCTTGTAACCGTGAATATTTTCTGAGAATTTATTATGGCGAGTCAGTATGGCGAAATCGGTTATGGCTATCTGATAGATACGCTCAAACTGAAGGTGTCCGGATATCAGTTGCATGCCAGGGTTGACACCGGCATCCAGACTGTTCGCCAACAAGATAATGCGGTACTGGTTCCGTCCAGTGTCGACCCGAACAGCAACGATCCTCTTGACCACCTTGAATTTGCGCTCAAGTATCAGGGAACGGAACTTGAAGTGCTACAGGCCGTTTGCTCGGTCTTAAATCCTGGCCAGATTGAATCGCGCCTCAACGCCGCCCCTAACGGCAAATACATTCGCACAATTGCCGCACTGTTTGAAGCGTTCACAGGACAAGAACTCCAGGCGGCTCCCATCTCGGCGCCCTACGTCAACCTTTTCGATCCTAAAAACTATATCTGCGGTACCGACCGGTTCCAGAAAAAATTCAGGGTAAATTTCAATGGCGTTGGGGATCTGAATTTTTGCCCGATCATTCGTCGTACGGAAACGCTGGAAAAATTACTGGCACGCGATATCTTTGCCGATCTGGAAGCATTTGTGGCCTCCGTAGGCGGAGCAGAACATCTGGAGCGCGCGTTAGGCTGGGCTTATCTGGATGAAACACGTAGTTCATTTGCGATAGAGCATGAGCTGCCGTCTGAAGACAAATCAAGACGCTTTGTTCTGCTACTGAAGAACGCACATGAGAAACGCGCATTGTCAGAAGCTTACCTGGCGGAGCTACAGCGGGCCACCATTGCCAACTCCTTCTTCGAAGCATTTTCTTTTCGCCATGAGCAAAACTGGCTACAGCAAGGTGGCCGGCTACGCGCAACCAGCATTTCCTATTTGCCGCCACCCGCGGAGGCCGTGACGCCATTAATGGACACGCTGATGGCATTTGCTAATAGGCAATCTGATATTGATCCGCTGCTCAAAGCGTTCATCGTGTCAGTTGCCTTTGTCTTTATCCATCCTTTTATGGATGGTAATGGCCGGATATCACGATTTTTAGCGCATCACTCTTTATGTCAGTCAGGTAAACTTGAACAGGGTTTGATTCTACCCATTTCAGTTGCAATGGCTCACCATGAAGCACAATATTTAGCTGCCCTGCAAAGCGTATCCAGACCCATCAGAGATCTATGGGACGTTATCATCATTGATGAAGATAAGATCGACGCCTCCTTTAAGGGCAGCGCAGACCCTTATCGATACTGGGATGCAACTGCGTGCATGGAATTCGGTGTTCAAATGACACATTACGCTCTGGATACATCACTCATCAAAGAGTCAGACTATCTGAGGCGTTACGACACAGTCTATGCCCGCCTTAATGCGCGTTTCGATATTGTTGCTAAAGACCTGCACGCCTTGATTCGCATGGCCTATAA
>JBEBTQ010000407.1:0-3394 GCA_040393685.1 Advenella kashmirensis
AGGAAGAACGCGATGCAACCGCCGCGACAGACGGCACGGGTGCCGCGCCGGATCGCAAGGCGGTACGACGCCAGCAGGCTGAAGAGCGCCAGCGTATTGCACAGTTGCGCAAGCCGCTGGACAAGCGCCTGGCCCAGGTCGAAAAAAATCTGGAAGCCGCGCAGGCCCGCATTGCCCAGATCAATGCACTGATTGCCGATGAAGATTTTTATTCGGATGCACGCAGGGATGAACGGGTTGCCGTACTGGCCGAACACGGCGAACTGACTGCGACCGCCGGAACGCTGGAAGAAGAATGGCTGCAGTTGCATGAGTCCATTGAAGCGCTAACCAATCAGGCAGAAACGGAATAACAGGTGGGGCGTAACAACCCTATCGCCTTATAGCCTTTTATCCATTCAGAAGCATGTCATATGAAATACAGCAATAAGAACATTCTTTTAATGTATTTCAGTCATAAGTAAATAGTTTTTATACTAGCTGCATTAGTTAAGTATAGGATTATTATGTCTGCTCCTGAAATTTCCCTTCGCTCAGATGCCGGCCAGGCGGCCCGGTTTGAAGCGATTGACGCGCTGCTGGCAGCGAAATTAAAGCCTCTGGTTCAGCAAATTGACCAGGAAGGTTTGTATCCGGAAGCGATTGTTCGGGAATTGGGCGCGCTGGGTGCCTATGATGCAGCCGTATCAGCCGCATTTAACGGTCGTGACGCTGGTCTGGCCGAACAGATTGAAATCACCCGCCGCATTGCGGGCTATTGCGCTTCTACTGCTTTTATTGCCTGGTGCCAATCCACCTCGGCCTGGTATCTGCAACACGCACCCAACGCAGCGGCACGCGAAAAATTTCTGGCACCGGTAGCCAGCGGGCAACTGTTGTCCGGCACCGGTATGTCCAACACCGTCAAACATCTGGCCGATATCGAGCGTATTCACCTGTCTGCGGTGCGTGATGGTGACGCCCTGATTGTGAATGGCAGCCTGCCCTGGGTGTCCAATCTTGGCGATGAGCATATCGTTATTGTGGCCGCCCGCGTGGGTGAGGAAGGCTATGCCATGTTTGCAGTAGAGTGCAATCAGCCAGGACTGACGCTGAAACCCTGCCCGGAGTTTTCCGGCTATGAAGGTACCCGCACATTTAATGTTCGCTTCAGCGACGTGCGTATCCCGGCCGAACATGTGCTGGCGCAGCCTACAGAATTCAAAGAATTTATCCGTCGCATCAAGCCCGGTTTCATTCTGGGTCAGATTGGTATTGGCCTGGGCGTGATTGATGCCAGCCTGAAAATTATTCGCGACAGCAATCTGACGCACGAGCACGTCAATATTTTCCTTGACGATCAGTTCGATGATATCAAATCCGATCTGGATGCCTATGCCTCTGCCACCCGCAATATGGCTGCACTGGCCGATACGGATGAGTCTGATCTGCTGGCCGTGTTACAGGGCCGTGCCGCCGCCTCTGAGCTGAGCCTGAAAGCCACGCAATCGGCAGCCCTTCACGCCGGTGCCAAAGGCTATCTGATGCGCCATGCTGCGCAGCGACTGTTGCGTGAAGCCCTGTTTGTGGCCATTGTCACACCTGCCCTGAAACACCTACGCAAAGAGATTCACGCGCTGGAACAAGAGAAAAAGGCCGCATAGTGAAACAATGGATGTGCGGGCCCTGTGGCTTTATTTATGATGAATCGGCCGGCCTTCCGGAGGAAGGTATTCCTGCGGGCACCCGCTTTGAGGACATTCCGGATGACTGGGTCTGTCCTGATTGCGGCCTGAGCAAGCTGGACTTTGTGCTGATACCGGACTGACTGCATGAAAGCACTTTATTCCGACGATACGCCGCTTTCTCAGCACAGCGGCACACTGCCCGCCAGTGCCGAGCCGACGGCTGTTGCGCAAGCGGCAAGGCCAGTGTTGCTGCAGGCTGAACATATTCGCATCAGCTACCCGGGCGAAGAAGGCGAACGCATCGTTCTGAACGATTTTTCACTGGCGCTGCGCGAGCAGGAGTTTGTGGCCATTATCGGGCCCAGTGGCGTTGGCAAATCATCGCTCTTACGCATTCTTTCCGGATTGCAAACACCGCAAGCCGGACAGGTTCGGCTCAATGAGCAGGCCATCAGCCAGCCGCATCCGGATATCAGCTTTGTATTTCAGGACCCCAACCTGCTGCCCTGGCTGAATGTCTCGCAGAATATTGCCTATGGAATGAATTTCAAACGGCATAAAAATCGCAGCCGTCAGGAAATTGATGCGGCAGTGGCCGAAGCGATCGACACCGTTAAACTGGGCGGCTTTGGCAGTCACTACCCTTCCAGTTTGTCTGGCGGGATGGCGCAGCGTGTGGCCCTGGCCCGCAGCCTGGCACGCCGCCCGCGTATTCTGATGCTGGATGAACCGCTGAGTGCGCTGGATGAAATCACCCGCACGCAAATGCAACAGCTGCTGCTGGATACGATTTCGCACTATCGGGCCAGTGCCGTCATGGTCACTCACGATATTGACGAAGCGCTGACGCTGGCAGACCGCATCATTTTACTGGATAAAAATGCCAGCGCGCATCGCCATTGGTCCCTGACGCAGTCTCATCCCCGTGACGTTGCCAGTCCGGAGTTTTTAAACATTCGGGCCGATATCGTCCACACGTTACGCAACGCCTTCGGTACAGGCGCCTGAGCGATAACGTCACCACCACTAATTCAACTGAGCTATCCATTATGAATCTTCGCTCCCGCCGTGAGTTTCTTCGCCTGTCTTCAATGCTTACAGCCGCTGGCGCCCTGCCCCTGCTAAATGCACAAAACCGGGCGTTTGCCGCAGAGCCTGATGCGCCTGTTCGTATCGGCTATCTGCCGATTACCGATGCCACGCCCCTGCTGGTTGCGCACGCCAACAAGTTGTTTGAAGCAGAAGGGCTGCAGGTAGAAAAACCGCGCCTGTTCCGCAGCTGGGCGCAGCTTGCTGAAGCCTTGCTGAGTGGCCCGGTGAACGTGATTCATTTGCTTCCGGACTGACGGTGGCGCCGGACGTCAATGACGTCAAGGATTTGGGTGGCAAGACTGTAGCCATTCCGTTCTGGTATTCCATCCATAACGTGGTTCTGCAGCAGCTTTTAAGCAAAAGCAATCTGAAACCCGTCTCGCACGACAAGCCCGCTGCAGATGAAGTCAAGCTGGTGGTGATGGCGCCCTCTGATATGGTGCCTGCACTGGCGAACAAAACCATTGCCGGCTATATTGTGGCCGAGCCGTTCAATGCACTAGCCGAAGATTTGAAAGTGGGTAAGGTGCTGAGATTTACCGGCGACGTCTGGAAAGACCACGCCTGTTGCGTAGTGCTGATGCACGAGCGCGACCTTGCGGAAAGAAAGGACTGGACGCAGAAAACCGTGAATG
>JBEBTQ010000408.1:0-3391 GCA_040393685.1 Advenella kashmirensis
GACAGTGCCGGCTGCGAATGCGCAGGTTGTATCCAGCCATTGCGCGTATGTTGCACATTCAGGGCGTAGCGATCAATGAGCGAGAAAACCGTCGTGGTTGTGGTGCCGGCAAATTCAACCAATTGCCTGCCACGCTCCGGCCCGTATGCGCTGAGCATTTCCGTTGGATCTTTTTTCAGGCCGGGCACCAATTGTCCGCCATTACGACCGGATCCGCCGAAGCCGATTTCCCGGGCATCGAGCACCATGCATTGCGCACCCGACTCGGCCAGATGCAGGGCGGTGCTCAGGCCCGCATATCCGGCACCAATGATGAGTGTATCTGTCTCTGCCGCTGCCTTCAGTGGCGTCGTTGCCGGAGCCTCGACAGCGGTATCGTGCCACAACGCAGGATTCAGGGGAAACCGGTTAGCTGGAAACATGAAACTTCCTTTATTACAAACGCAATAAAATCAAAATGGGTGCAGCACCCGCCGAAGAAAATCCTGAGTCCTTGGGTGCTGTGGCGCATTCAGAATATCCGTGGCCTTGCCCTGCTCGACAATCACACCCTGATCAAAGAACAGCACGCGATCGGCCACCTCTTTGGCAAAGGCCATTTCATGGGTCACTACGATCATGGTCATGCCGGCGCGTGCCATGTCAGCCATGACGTTAAGCACCTCGCCCACCAGTTCCGGGTCGAGCGCGGAAGTGGGCTCATCGAACAAAATAGCCTGTGGCTCCATGGCAAGCGCCCGCGCAATGGCGACCCGTTGCTGCTGACCGCCGGACAGCTGTTGCGGGTATGACGATAGCTTGTCTCCCAGACCAACTTTTTCCAGATACCGGGTGGCTGCTTCCTGCGCCTGCGCCCGCTCTACGCCCTTGACGTAGATCGGCCCTTCCATCACATTTTCCAGCGCGGTACGATGAGGGAAAAGATTGAAGCGCTGAAACACCATCGCCACTTCCTGGCGAATCTGTCGCAGATGGCTGCTCTTGCGATCCACGATTTTGTCGTCTATACGGATCGCCCCTTCCTCGTATGTTTCCAGACCATTAATGCAACGCAGGATCGTGGATTTACCCGATCCGGAAGGGCCAACGATACAGACCACTTCGCCGTTTTCAACGGTTGCATTAACGCCGCGCAAAACATGATTCTGGCCGAACCGCTTGTGAATATTTTCAAGTGTGATCATGCTGTCTTTGTCCGTTTTTCCAGGTACTTCACAAGAAAAATAAGCGGCATGCACATCACCAGATACATAACCGCAACCATCGTAAACACGGTGACGTTATCAAAATTTGATGTCGCCAGCAATTTGCCCTGCATCGCCAGTTCGGCCACCGTGATGGTCGATGCCTGGGACGAATCCTTTAGCATCATGATCATGGTATTGCCATAGGGCGGCAAGGTAATGCGCACTGCCTGTGGCAGGATTACCCGCCGCATCATTGTCGCCCAGGTCATCCCCATGGAATGCGAGGCTTCTACCTGGCCGTGATCAATCGCTTCAATCCCGGCACGAAAATTTTCCGACTGATAGGCAGAGTACGCAACGCCCAGGCCCAGAATCGACGCCTGGATTGCATTTACATCGATGCCGATATCCGGAAAGACGAAATAAACATAGAACAAAATAACGATAATCGGAATGCCGCGAATAATATTGACGGCACTCTCACTTAACCAGGCCAGCCAGCGTATACCGGAACTGCGCATCAGCGCCCACACCAGGCCCAGGACCGTGGACAGCAGCAGCGAGCCTGCCGTGACAAGAAGGGTCGCCTTGACACCCTGCATCAGGACAGGGAAATACTGGGCAATGCGTACCGACAATTCATCCATAGGGAACCTATCATCCTATTGCGTGTGATCGTCGCAGCGCCGGTACAAATATGTACCGGCGGCAGCGGCCAGATTATTTTTCAAGTTTCCATTTCTTCAGAATTGTAGAAACGGTTCCGTCAGCCTTGAGCGCGTCAATCGCCGTACTGAGCTTCTGCTGCAGATCCGCTTCACCCTTGCGTGTAATCAGGCCCAGATCACGCACCACGACTGGTTTATAACTGTCCACCAGACGCACGTTCTTGAACATATTGTTGCTCAGATAGGCTGCAGCAATTGGCTGATCCACCAGCACGGCCTGCAAGCGCCCTTTTTCCAGATCACGCATCATATCGGTAGACGCTTCATACAGCTTCACATCTGTGATCCCGGCTTGTTGCGCAGGTGCAATATAGGCGGTGCCAATCTGAATGCCCACCGTCTTGCCTTTTAACTGATCAAGACTGGTGTACTCGGTCTTATCGCTCTCGGGTACGACCAGACCTTCGCCGTAGCTGAAGATGGTGTTGGTGAAATCAACAACCTTCGCCCGCTCATCTGTCTTGATCATGGCCGCCGAAATAATATCGATCCGTTTCGATTGCAGGGACCCGATCAGCGCAGAAAATACCATGGGGCTGATTTCATATGTAAAGCCCGCTTTCTTTGACACGGCATCAATCACATCAACCATCACACCTACAATTTTTCCGGACTTGGCGTCAAGGTAGGTAAAGGGCATACCGGTTGGCGTTGAGCCCACCTTATAGTTGTCTGCCGCCAGTGCGACCGACCCGTTCAAACATGCTGCCAGCATACATACAGATAACAGTTTTTTCATTCCCATGAAGTTCTCCTATTCCCTTTCGGGTTTGGTAATAACCCACAGCACACATGTGTCCTGATCGGTCGGATTGTTCCACTTGCGTGGCATATCACTCGCATAGCAAAATGTGTCGTTCTGTTCAAGCATCACGTAACGCTTGTCAACCCACAACTGCAATTGCCCATAAATCACCAGCCCGCTGATTTCGCCGCTACGCGTCGTAATCCACTCATCCCCGGAACTACCACCGGGCTGGATAATGGCCTGATACAAATCCACCGACCGGCAGCGCAAAGGCGTGATGATTTTCTTGACGATCTTCTTGTCTTTCATCACGACCTGCTTGTGCGATGCAGCCCTGGCAATCCAGCCATCGGTCTGCTCATCGGTGCATTCGGTATTACTTAACAACTCACTCAGTGAAATATTGAGTGCTGTCGAGATTCGGTTCAGCATATTGACAGTCGGAGAAGTCATGCCGCGTTCAATCTGACTAAGAGAACCTATGGATATATCAGCAAGGCGGGCGACCTGTTCCAGAGACAAACCTTGCTCCCGCCTGATTTCCCGTAGTTGCTGCCCCAGCCAGAAATCGACGAATGACGCAATTTTTCCGGTGAAACGCGCATCAGTAGGTGGCGTAACGGTATCCATGATTTTCATCCGCTGTATCCGCAAAATTGAAAAATGAAATTTTAATTATTATGAATAATAAACACATTTGAAATTTTCAACGACAGGGATTACCCTAA
>JBEBTQ010000409.1:0-3388 GCA_040393685.1 Advenella kashmirensis
CCCATCAAGGTGCTGGAATTCAATTGCCGGATGGGTGATCCTGAAACGCAGCCTATCATGATGCGCATCCGCAATGATTTTGCTGAGATCGTTCAGCACGCGATTGCAGGTACGCTGGATCAGGCGCAGATCGACTGGGATCCTCGCACGGCGCTGGGCGTTGTCATGGCCTCGCACAATTATCCTGGCACACCGCGTACCGGCGATGCCATTACGGGAATTGCGGCAGGCGACAGCAATTGCGTCACATTCCATGCAGGTACCCGCCTTGATGGCGACACGCTGCGCACCAACGGCGGCCGCGTGCTTTGCGTCACAGCACTGGGCGACACCGTGGCCTCCGCCAGGGACACAGCCTACGCTGCCGTCCAAAACATTTCCTTTGATGGCAGCCAGTACCGCAAGGATATCGGCTGGCGCGCCCTGAATCCGGCATGAAAAAAATCGGACTGCTCGGCGGCAGCTTCAATCCCGTACATCTGGCGCATCTTTCCATGGCGCGCACGGCATTGCATGCGCTCCACCTGGACGAAGTTCAGCTGATTCCGGCAGGCAATCCCTGGCAGAAGCAACCCATGCAGGTCAGCGGCATCCAGCGCATGGAAATGCTTGCGCTGGCAATTCAGGATACGCCTGGCATCGTCATCAACGACACGGAGATTAATCGCGAAGGGGCCACCTACACCATTGATACCCTTCGTGATCTGCCGGACAACGCCCGGTATTACTGGCTGCTGGGCACCGATCAGTTACAGAATTTCTGCACCTGGCAAAACTGGCAGGAGATCACCAACTACGTCACGCTGACTGTAGCGTGGCGTTCCGGGTACCCTCTGCAGATTCCCAAGGAACTGGACGCCTTGCTGCGCCAGGACGGCAAGGGGCTGATTACCCTGCCCTTCAAGGCCATGGATATTTCCTCTACAGAAATCCGCGCCCGAATCGCGAAGGGTCAGAACGTATCAGAATTTGTTCCTGCGCCCGTTCTGGATTACATTAATACCCATAAACTCTACAGATAGCAGGCAGGCCTCCTGCCGCCTGCCTGAACAGGACACCCAACTCTCGCTATGAATATACAAAAACTACAACGTCTGGTCATCGATGCGCTGGAAGACGTCAAAGCCCAGGATATCCGGGTTTTCAACACCAGTCATCTGACCAGCCTGTTTGACCGGGTGGTCATTGCCAGCGGGACCTCAAATCGCCAGACACGCGCCCTGGCAAGCAGTGTCGTGAATGCCGCCAGAGCACACAAGATCCCCATTATCGCCCTTGAAGGTGAAGATTCAGGCGAGTGGGTACTGGTGGATATCGGCGATATCGTGGTCCACTGTATGCAGCCGGCCATTCGGCAGTATTACAACCTGGAAGCGGTCTGGGGCGACAAGCCGGTGCGTGTTCGCTTACTGGATCAGTCAAAAGGCGTTGCCATGCAAGGATTTACCGATAGCAGCGACGACAGTCTGGAAGAATAAGCCGGGATATGAAGCTGATTGTCATCGCCGTGGGCAATCGCATGCCTGACTGGGTCAATACGGCCTGGAAGGACTATGCCAAACGAATGCCTGCAGATTGCGCCATTGAACTCAAAGAGATCAAGCCTGAACCGCGCACATCGGGAAAGACACCGGCGCAGATGATGGCGGCCGAAGCCAGACGGATTGAGGCTGCAATCAGTCCGGACAGCACGGTCATCGCACTGGACGAACACGGTCGCGACCTGACCACCATGGCGCTCTCAGAGAGACTGCAAGGCTGGCGCGATGACGCGCGTGATGTTGTATTTCTGATTGGCGGCCCGGATGGCCTGGATGCCGAACTCAAACAACGGTGCGCGGGCCTGATCCGGCTCTCTTCACTCACCCTTCCCCATCCCATGGTTCGAATTGTGCTGGCCGAACAGCTCTATAGAGCCTGGGCCATTCTGAATAACCACCCCTATCATCGCGCCTGATCCTGCCAAGCCAGGCGCGATCACGCGAGTGACACTCCGTCAGGATTTTTCTCATGATTGCTTCCGCTTTCGATAACCGCCATTCAGAAGACAGTCGCAGTACAGAACACGGTCGCCCTGCAGGAGACAGTGATACATCCGCGGATTCGATGACTCAGATTCAGAACCAGCAGATTTATCTGGCGTCTGCCAGTCCGCGCCGTCATGAACTGCTGAACCAGATGGGCATTGCGCATGAAATACTGCGAGTTCCTTCACCCCCTGGTGAGGATGAACCACAACTGCCCAATGAAGCGCCAGCAAGCTATGTCAGGCGGACAGCGAGGGAAAAAGCGGAACGTGCAGTGGCACATCTGGCAGCTAGTGGCCTGGTAATCAGACCCATACTGACGGCCGATACCACGGTCATTATGGGATCGCGCATACTAGCAAAAGCACACTCTGAAGAAGACGTGTGCCAGGCCCTTGCGGCCATGTCCGGGCGGACCCATGAAGTTCACACAGCCATTGTTGTGGCGTGGCAGGGTCGCCTGTATGAAGACGTGTCGATCACCAAAGTAATAATGAAATCGCTGACAGAAGCAGAGATCAGGTGGTATGCAGCCTCGGGCGAAGGCCTGGGCAAGGCGGGTGCCTACGGCATCCAGGGACTGGCGTCTGCGTTTATCGAAACCATCAGCGGCAGCTACAGCGGTGTGATGGGGTTGCCGCTATTCGAAACCTGCCGCCTGCTTGCACGTGCCTATTCGGCATCGGGCTGATTGCCCGGCGCTGCACTGATAAACGCTTCTTCCTTGTTGCACGCAGCGTCAATTCGCGTAATGGTGGGATACGGAGTCAAATCCAGATCAAAGCGACGGGCATTGGCAACCTGAGGTACCAGGCAGAAATCAGCCATGGTGGGCGTATCTCCGTGGCAGAAGATGCCGGTGTCGGTTGATGACGCCAGAATCTTTTCCAGGGAATCAAAGCCTTCGCGAATCCAGTGAAGGTACCACTCATTCTTGACCTCTTCTGAGACGCCCAGTTCGCGCTTGAGGTACTTGAGTACGCGCAGATTGTTCAGCGGATGTATGTCACATGCAATAAACTGCGAAAGCGAACGTACGCGTGCGCGACCTGCCTGTGTCTGAGGCAGGATAGGCACCTGTGGATAGGCTTCTTCCAGGTATTCCATAATGGCAATGGACTGTCCGATGCTCACGTTCTGATCGATAAAGGTCGGAACAAGCGCGGTCGGATTGAGCTCCCGATAGGTTTGTGCCAGTTGCTCGCCGCCGTCCCGGATCAGATGCACCGGCACGGATTCATAACCAAGTCCTTTTACGTTAAGCGCAATCCGGACCCGGTAAGCTGCCGAACTTCTGAAATACCCATATAACTTCATCTGTTTTATCTCCCTGCCTGTTGTTTTCGTGACAGTTCCTTAGG
>JBEBTQ010000410.1:0-3381 GCA_040393685.1 Advenella kashmirensis
GCACAATTTGCCGGCTTGCGCTTTCAGGTGTCCGGAACGCCGGATGGGCATCATGACGTTGTTCGCTTTTCGTGGTCGCTTGGTGCAGAGGATTCTGAAAGCCTGGCGGCTGGCACCGATATTGCCGTTATAACGCCGGACGGACGCATCGAGCGAGTCACAGGTTTCATTGACAAGATGCCCTCCTGAAGCCGGACGTGTCGTGAAGCAGCCATTCAGCATGGAGATAGTATGGAACAGCAAGAGCGTGTCAGCCAGAGTGGGCGCGACAGCGGATACTTTGCGGATTTCGCCACGGCACTGCGCTACTGGCGCGACAAGCGTGGCTATACCCAGCTTCGGCTGTCGAGCGAGAGCGGTATCTCGCAGCGACACATCAGCTTCCTTGAAAGCGGCCGTTCGCAGGCGAGCCGCGAGATGGTTCTGAAACTTGGAATCGTCCTCGACATCCCGCTGCGCGAGCGCAACGTGATGCTGCTGGCGGCCGGCTATGCGCCGGCCTACCGGGAACGCCGCCTGTCCGACCCGGAACTGGCCGCGGTGAAGCAGGCCTTGGACTTCATGCTGGCCCAGCAAGCCCCGTATCCGGCGCTGGTGGTCGATCGGCTGTGGAATCTCGTGATGGCCAATGCGCCTGCGACAATGATGATGCGCTGGCTGCTCGAGATGCCCGACGGCGCCCCTTTGCCACGCGAGGGTGTCAATGTGTTGAAACTGATGCTCGACCCGAATGGAGTTCGCAAGCACCTGCAGAACTGGGAAGACGTTTGCGCTGACCTGCTGCACTGGATACAGCGTGAAGCGATGAGTGACGGCCTAGGGAGCGAAGCGGCGAACTTGCTCAGTGAATTGGCCGCATTGCCAGGGATCAGCGAGACACCCCGCCTGGCCAACCTCGACGCACGCGCACTGCCCTTCCTGCCGATGCAGATTCGCAAGGACGGTGTCGCACTGAATTTGTTCACGTCCATTGCAACGATGGGCACACCGCACGACGTAACGGTGCATGAATTGCGGATAGAATCATTCTTTCCGGCTGATGAGGCCACGGCGAATTGGTTCCGGGAACGTGCTGCGATGGCCGAGACAGTGTGAAGAAAACGAGCGGCGCTGAAGGTCCTGAGTGTGCAATGGCCATGTCAACTTGCATTACCTCCCGAGCCCTACTTCCCTGTCATCTTCTTCCGGCTCAACCTCTCATAATTATCTCGCAATAACAATCCCGCAAAGTAGATATGCTCGCGCATCAGTTGCTCGGCTCGGGCCGCATCTTTTTCTATCACGGCGGTCACAATGCGGTGATGATCCTCGTGTGAACGGCTGATGATGCCGTGGTCTTCCCACAGCATGATTCTGTCCGACGCAAAAGGGGCGGTCTGCGCCTGGGTGGTAAATCGCGTTACCCATGAATTTTCCGCCGCTCCCAGCAGTGTTTCGTGTAGGGTGACGTTCATTTCCTGATACGGCGCGTGGTCTTCGGGAAGCAATACGCCTTTGTTCAGGATTGTGTCGCCCTGCGCCAGGCACGCTTTGAGTTTGCTCGTAGCCAGTTCCGACAGGCCTTTTTGTGCCGCGCGCCGACAGGCCAATCCTTCAAGTACTGCGCGCACTTCGTAGGCGCCAATAATGTCTTCGTATTGATAAACACGTACGGTGTAGCCGCGCTTAGTGCGATGCTCCAGCATGCCTTCGTTGCCCAGATTGGCAAGCGCCGCCCGCACCGGCGTGCGAGAAACGCCAAGTTTTTCTGCTAGAGGAATTTCCTCCAGGCGCTCCCCCGGTTGTAGTATGCCCTGCAGTATCCAGCGTCGAAGCGTGTCAGTGACGTGATCAGCCAGTGTGCTCATTGATTTCATGTATACATAATCAGAAAAGTCTCATCCTCCAGTATAAGGATAAATCTTAAAACTAGGGATATTACTAATAAACACAGATCAATCATGTATGCACAATGGCACTTTATCAGGGTTTTTTACTGAAAAAATCCAGAATTTTAATAACTGTGTATACATGAGACAAATTTACCCATCCGAGAGGATATGGACAGGCTCCATGCCTTTCGGCTGGAATAAGGAGGATGATCCAGTTCTTCCACCCTATCCAGGTCTCCCCGTGAACACAGTAATCGGGAGCAAGAGAGGATGGACAGAATAATTGTATTGGCCAGTCGCGGGCTGGTTCTGCTTTGTTCGGCCGCACTGGTTCTGATGATGCTGCAGGTTACCGTAGACGTCGCCGGAAAGTATCTGTTTGATCAGCCATTCCCGGGCAACGAGTCGATCGTCGCCAGCTACTACATGGTGGCGATCGTGTTTCTGCCACTGGCCTGGGTGGAAGTGTGTGGCGAGTCCATTGTTGTGGAACTGCTCTACAACATTGCATCAAAACCGCTTCGCTACATCATGGCGGCTCTGAGTACCGCAGCAACCTTCATCTGTTATGGATTTCTGGCATGGTTCCTGTGGGCGCCAGCCATGCATGCCTACAGGATCGGCGAGTTTGATTCCAGCACCTGGGATGTCGTGACCTGGCCCGCACGCTTTTTGCTTCCGATAGGCCTGGCGCTGGGCGCCATTGTTGCTCTCCTTCAGTTGATCCGCATTCTGTCTGGGCGCAAGCCACTGAACGATGGAATTGCAGATGACATGACTGACCTCCCCGAACAAATCTAAGGAAACCCGAATGGATCCGTTGTTGATTGGCGTTCTAGGCATTGTGTTGTTGCTGGTACTTATTGCCACGCGTTTTCCCATTGGTATTGCAATGAGCCTGGTGGGGTTTCTGGGAATTGTCCTGGTCATCGGACTGCAGCCTGCAATCGGTGTGGCAAAAGCCGTGCCTTACGAATTGGTCGGTGACTGGAACCTCTCTGCAGTACCGATGTTTCTGTTGATGGGGTATTTTGCTTCGGCGGCGGGTCTGACTCGAGGCCTGTTTCAGGCGGCGCGCATTTTTCTGGGGAAAGTCCCCGGCGGATTGGCCTCTGCCACTGTGCTGGCCAGTGCCCTGTTTGCGTCGGCCAGTGGGTCAAGCGTTGCAACGGCAGCTGCTTTCTCTCGAATTGCAGTACCAGAAATGCTTCGCGCTGGGTATAAACCTTCGCTCGCAACGGCATCAGTGGCGTCTGCCGGCACCCTGGGTTCGCTGATTCCACCGAGTGTGCTGCTGATTATCTATGGTCTGATTACCGATCGCTCCATTGGCACGCTGTTTGTCGCAGCAGTGATCCCAGGTCTGCTGTCGGCAGTCGTCTATATATTCATGATTACGGTCCGCTGTAAACTGAATCCCACCCTGGCGCCGCGTATTAATTAAACCTAGACGGCAGACCATCGATAAGTAGCCATCAGGGACATCTGGCCTTTTCCTTTGCTGATCGCG
>JBEBTQ010000411.1:0-3334 GCA_040393685.1 Advenella kashmirensis
AGTTCAGCGAGGTGTATTCGTCCTTGCAGACCAAAATTGTGGACGCTCAGGAAAACCCATTGCCCATTATCCAGGTTGCAAAGCTATATGAGGTACAGAAGTATTGCTCGCAGACCAATCACATATGGGATGGATTCTGGTTCATCGCCAATGGTGCCGCCTGGGATCGTTTGCCGGATGATCTGAAGACGATTGTGGCCGATGGTATTAATGGTGCGGGGATGCGTCAGCGCGAAGATATCAGAAAACTCAATGAGTCAGTGCAGAGCGATCTGCAGAGCAAAGGGCTGGTGTTCAATGCACCTTCTGCAGATTCTTTCCGTGCAGCACTACGCGATGCCGGCTTCTACAAAGAGTGGCAGGGCCGTTTCGGGAACGAAGCCTGGTCTGCGCTTGAGGCCGCAGTCGGCAAACTGGTTTAGTGTGATGAAAACTGCAATGATGACCGACCCTGCTATGACGATACCAACATCTGCTGCGCGCACGATTTCCGGGCGTGGCAAGCTGGTGCAGGTAGCAGATAACACGCTGGGCCGCTGTATTGAGCTGGTCGCGGTGGCGCTGATTATTCTGGAAGTGATCATTTTGTTTTCCGGCGTCGCGGCAAGGTACGTATTGCATGTGCCATTGGTCTGGACGGATGAACTGGCCTCAATCCTGTTTCTCTGGCTGTCCATGCTGGGTGCGGTTATCGCGTTGCGACGCGGGCAGCACATGCGCATGACTGCGCTGATTGATCACGTCTCTGCGAATCGGCGTGTGTTGCTGGAAGGGTTTGCTGCTTCTGCGTCACTGGCCTTTTTGCTGCTGTTTCTGTATCCGGCCTTTGAGTATGCTTACGAAGAGTCCTACATTGTGACTCCGGCCCTGGAAATCAGTAATGCATGGCACGCCGCCGCATTGCCGGCAGGTATTGTGCTCATGATTCTGACATCGGTGTTTCGTATGGCCATGACAGAAGGTCGCAAACAGCTGTTGAGCAGCCTGGCGGTAACGCTGGTATTGCTGGCCGTGTTCTGGCTGGCGCAGCCGCTGCTGATGGGACTGGGTAAATTTAATCTGGTGATTTTCTTTGTTTTTGTGGTTGCCGCTTGTGTTTTCTCCGGAGTGCCGATTGCGTTTTCATTTGCGCTGGCCACCTTCGGCTATTTGGCACTCACAACCCAGACGCCCATGGTGGTTATGGTAGGGCGGCTCAATGAAGGCATGTCGCATCTGATTCTGCTGGCTGTGCCGCTCTTTATCTTTTTAGGTGCACTCATAGAGATGACGGGTATGGCGCGGGCCATGATCCAGTTCCTGGCCAGTTGTCTGGGGCATGTTCGTGGCGGTCTCTCTTATGTTCTGATTGGCGCCATGTATCTGGTGTCCGGCATTTCCGGTTCAAAAATCGCCGATATGGCTGCGATTACGCCTGTACTGTTTCCCGAGATGGAAAAGCGCGGCGCCAAAAAGGGTGAACTGGTTGCCTTGCTGTCGGCTACGGGGGCGCAAACCGAAACCATTCCTCCATCGATTGTGCTGATTACCATCGGCTCGGTAACGGGTGTCTCCATTGCTGCCTTGTTTACCGGTGGCATTCTGCCGGCTGTTGTGCTGGGTTTATGTCTGTGTATTGTGGTGGGCTGGCGCTATCGTCATGAAGATTTGAGCAAGGTTGCAAAAGTACCGCGGCGTGATATTTTTCGGTTTCTTTTGATTGCCTTGCCGGCTATCTCCCTGCCGTTCGTGATCCGTGCTGCGGTGGTCGAAGGCGTTGCTACAGCAACAGAAGTCTCAACCATCGGGGTGGTGTATTCCATTCTTTTGGGGTTGCTGGTTTACCGGCAGTTTGACTGGAAGCGCATCACGCCTATTCTGGTGGAAACGGCAACACTATCGGGCGCCATCATGCTGATTATCGGCTGCGCCACGGCGATGGCCTGGGCACTGACGCAATCGGGTTTTTCCAGTGATCTGGCAGCGCTGATGACGACTGTGCCAGGTGGCGGCTACGGCTTTCTGATCATCTCGGTTATTGCGTTCATCATACTGGGCAGTATTCTGGAGGGTATTCCGGCCATTGTGTTGTTCGGGCCGCTGCTTTTTCCAGTTGCTCGCGCCCTGCATATTCACGATGTGCACTATTCGATTGTCGTCATTTTTGCCATGGGTATCGGCCTGTTTGCGCCACCTTTCGGCGTGGGCTACTACGGCGCCTGCGCCATCAGCAAGGTTAATCCGTCTGAAGGCATGCGCTATATCTGGGGTTATGTTGCCGCGCTGTTGGTCGGTCTGATGATCGTCACCTTCGTGCCCTGGATATCCACTGGTTTTATCAAATAAATCATCTCGCCTTACAGGTTCAGGATGCCTGTTCCTCAGGCATCCTATTTATCACAAAGCTGGAAAAAATTATGAGTACATTCTTTGGCGAAATTCGTCAGCTGGGATATGTTGTTGACGACATCGAAGCGGCCATGGCTTACTGGAGCGATACGCTGGGCGTCGGGCCCTGGTATTACAACCCCAAAGTTCCAATTCGCAACTATCAATATGATGGTCAGACGTATGAGCCGCACAATTCCGTTGCACTGGCCAACTCGGGGTTCGTACAGGTGGAGTTGATACAGACGCGCAACGACGTTCCATCCATGTATCGCGACTTTCTGCAGGCGGGCCGTACCGGCCTGCAGCACGTAGCTTACTGGACAGAACAGTACGATGCCGATCTTGAGCGGTTGCTCCGGCAGGGTTTCAAACCGCGCATGAGCGGTGAAGTAGGCGAGCAGGGCCGGTTTATTTATTTTGACACCGAGTACCATCCGGGTACGGTGATTGAACTGTCGGAAGTGGCAGGCCCCAAGGGGCGACTGTTTGACCTGATTCGTGCCACATCAGAAGGCTGGGATGGCCAACAGGCGATCCGTCCGTTTCCGGACCTGGAAACATTATGAGCGACACAGCAGTACAGGCTCGGTATGTGATTGAGACGCCGTTCGATCCGGCCAAAGTAGCCGAGATCATGGCTGGTGAGCAGTCCTGCGGAACCTTTACCCGGGTAGCAGGTGAAACCGATGAGTTGCGGGACAGAGCACGCGCCACGGTAACGGCCATAGAGGAACTGCCCGCCAGTGATGCGCCCAGCCTGCCCAATGCCTGGCTCGAACGCAGAAACGTTAACGGACCGTGGCGGCGGGCATATGTTGATATTTCATTTCCGATAGCCAATATTGGTACCAATCTGGCCACGCTGGCTGCGACGGTATCAGGCAATCTTTACGATCTGGGTGAAGTGACCGGTCTGCGTCTGGAGTCGCTTACGCTTACTGCCGCCGATAGCATGAGGGTTGCC
>JBEBTQ010000412.1:0-3330 GCA_040393685.1 Advenella kashmirensis
GGGATGAATATGTAGTGTGGGGCCGCCTGATGCAAGAGTGAATCCATGACGAATTTCCAGCTTGATGTTTCCATTCGCAAGAAACTGCAGCGCCAGCAGCATGGCTTTGCGCTGGAACTTGCGTTTTCTGCCACGAATCGGCGAATTGTCATACAGGGCCCTTCGGGGGCTGGCAAAAGTATGACGCTGCGAGCCATTGCAGGACTCATTGCGCCCGATAGCGGACGTATCGCACTGAAAGATGCACTGAATGACAGCGTGCTTTTCGATTCGACCGCTGGTATCAATCTGTCGCCGCGTGATCGTCAGGTTTCCTATCTGTTTCAGGATTACGCCTTGTTCCCGCATCTGACCGTCAGACAAAATGTGGCTTTCAGTCTGACGCGCGGGCTGTTCAATCCTCGTAAACAGGCATGGATTGAAGAGACAGATTACTGGCTGGACAAAATGCATATGCAGGCCTATGCCGACCGATATCCGGATCAGCTCTCCGGTGGACAGAAGCAGCGTGTTGCGCTGGCTCGCGCGCTGGCAAGTCATCCGCGCCTGCTTCTGCTTGATGAGCCTTTCTCTGCGCTCGATACCAGCCTGCGTAAACATCTTCGACAGGAAATCAGTCAGTTGCAATCACAACTGCAGTTTCCTCTGATCCTCGTCACACATGACCCGGCTGATGTGGAAGCCTTCGGTGACCTGGTATTGCACGTGCAGAATGGCGCAGTACAGGAGACGCTGGCAGCATGATCAAATCGCTCGAAAAGCCCGAATCTGCTGAACGCACTGCATCGACAGTGAAGAACACGAGCGAGCAGGGCATGCGTCGCTCTCGCTCAGTCGACGACAACAGGAATGAGAAAAGCCAGGGGACGCAAAAGACAATCCAGGCACGAAATCGGTCGACCGCGGAGTCTGCGCCACGGCTGAATGTGCATACGGCCATCGGGTTTGGTATTCAGGAGCAGTCTCTGGCTGATGAGCGTGATCTGCAACTGCTGGGCTACGTGCATCGCGACGGCTCCATTACCGCCGCGGCACGCGCGGTTGGGGTGACCTATAAAACCGCCTGGGACAGGCTGCGCAATCTGCAGGAACGACTGGGTCATCCCGTGATCATTCCCGCCAAGGGTGGGCGCGGTGGCGGCCGAACCATGCTGAGCGACACCGGACAGGCGCTGCTGAAATACTATCAGCAGTTGCGACGGGAACAGGATAGAGTCGTCGAACCAGAGGTGGGGCTGGATTCCGTCAACGAGGTGTCCGAACGTCCGATTCCCCTGCGCAGAACCAGTGCCCGCAATCACCTTTCCGGCGTCGTGGCGGCCATTCGGCGTGATGGCATTCGTGATGAAATCCGCGTCAGTCTGCACGATTCGCTGCAGGTCAGCGTCAATATTACGCGTGCCAGTACCCTGGCGCTTGGTCTGAAAAAGAGTGTTCCTGTGTATCTGCTGATCAAGGCGCCGGCGCTACGCTTTACCAGCGAACACAAGGGCCAAACCAATGTCTTTCGTGGGGAAATTCGCCATATTCGCCGCAACCAGAAACAGCTGGAGCTGGAAGTGCAGATCGCACCGGAGGTCAATCTTGTTGCTGTAACAGCGTTAGACGCCGGCCGCCCTCTAAAAAAAGGGGATGAGGTCTGGATTCAGATTGATCCGGACACGGTGATTCTGGGCATTGATTAGGTCGGGCAGAGACGCGAGTGCCAGAGTAGTGATCTCTGCCAGGATTATTATTTTGAAAGCTGCCGCATGGCCGCTTCGATTCCCGTCATGGTGACGGGATACATATGATCCTGCATGATATTGCGAATGACATCAATGGACTGACGATACTGCCAGTAGGCCTGTGGTTCGGGGTTGAGCCACACCGATTTGGGCCAGGCATCCAGAATGCGTGAGAGCCAGACGGCGCCCGCTTCCTTGTTGTAGTGTTCCACAGAACCGCCGGGATGCACGATCTCATAGGGGCTCATGGTGGCATCACCTACAATAATCACACGCCAGTTGGCATTGTAAGTGCGCAGCAATTCCCAGGTATCGGTATAGACGCGCTTGCCGCCTGTATCGTATCGCCAGAACCGCTCGTAGGGACAGTTGTGAAAATACCAGACTTCCAGATTTCGAAATTCACTGCGAGAGGCAGAGAACAATTCCTCGACGCGAGCAATGTGGTCATCCATACTGCCACCCACATCCAGCAGCATGAGTACATTGACGGCATTGTGTCGTTCCGGAACCATTTTGACATCCAGAAAGCCGGCATTTCTGGCGGTGCTGCGGATGGTGTCATCCAGATCCAGCTCTTCGGCAGCACCCTCGCGTGCAAAGCGACGCAGGCGACGTAACGCCACCTTGAAATTGCGTGTGCCCAGTTCCTGCTGATCGTCATACTCGCGGAACCGGCGTTCTTCCCAAACCTTGACCGCAGTCCGATTACCCGCCGACGGTCCTCCTACCCGAATGCCCTCAGGATGATAGCCATTATTCCCAAAGGGTGAGGTGCCACCAGTACCTATCCATTTATTGCCGCCCGAATGCCGCTCTTTCTGTTCGTTCAGACGTTCCTTGAACATCTCCATGAGCTTGTCCCAGCCGTGTTTTTCAAGCGCGGCTTTTTCCTCGGGCGTCAGACTTTTCTTCATCTGGCTGATCAGCCAGTCCAAAGGGATTTCAGGTCCGGCAGGCAGGGTGGCCGGAAGTTGCTTTACAAAAAGCGCAAACGCCTGGTCATAGCGGTCGAAAAGCGTTTCGTCTTTCACCAGGGTTAGGCGTCCGAGCTGATAAAAATCATCCAGCGTGGGCGGCATCACGCGCTCTCTAAGCACTTCCAGCAGCGTCAGGTATTCCTTGACTGATACTGGCAGCTTGTGATTTTTCAGGTGATAGAAAAAATCGATGAACATAACAGGCTATTGCTTATTTGGGCTCGTCACTTTCTGACAGGGTCGGGTCTTAGCGTCGGGTCTGCCGAGCAAGGCCGGCCAGGCGCTCCAGCAATCCGATGTCCTGTTCGTTTTTGAGCAGGGCACCCGCCATGACCGGCACCGAGGTGGCGGCATGCGCATCAATGCGGGCTGCGTCGATATCTTCGGCCAGCAGCAGGGCAAGCCAGTCCAGAAACTCGGATGTCGAGGGCTTTTTCTTCAGACCTGGCGCATCGCGCAGCATAAAGAAATGATCCATCGCGGCGCGCAGGATGTCAGCCTTGACCTCCGGATAGTGCACCTTGACGATTTCACGCAGCGTATCGCGGTCTGGAAACTGAATGTAGTGAAAGAAGCAGCGGCGCAGGAACGCATCGGGCAGCTCTTTTTCATTGTTGGAGGTA
>JBEBTQ010000413.1:0-3325 GCA_040393685.1 Advenella kashmirensis
GGATTGGCAATGTTTCTGCCGTAGATATCGGGGGCGGAACCATGCACAGGTTCGAACAGAGAAGGAAAATCACGTTCGGGATTGAGGTTGGCCGAAGGCGCGATACCAATCGTGCCTGTACACGCAGGACCCAGATCAGACAGAATGTCACCAAACAGGTTGGACGCCACGACGACATCAAAACGGTCCGGTTGCAGCACGAAGCGCGCACTCAGAATATCAATGTGCTGTTTGTCCCATTTGATATCCGGATATTGTTTGGCCATTTCGGCGACGCGCTCATCCCAGTACGGCATGCTGATGGAAATACCGTTGGATTTGGTGGCGGCGGTCAGTGTTTTGCGCTCACGCTTGCTTGCCAGTTCAAACCCGTATTTCAGTATGCGGTCCACGCCCTTGCGCGTAAAAACGGATTCCTGCAGCACCACTTCCCTGTCGGTACCTTCGAAGATTTTGCCGCCGACAGAGGAGTATTCACCTTCTGTGTTTTCCCGTACCACCAGGAAATCAATATCACCAGGCTTTCGATTGGCCAGCGGACACGGCACTCCCGGCATAAGACGCACGGGCCGCAAATTCACATACTGATCAAATTCCCGGCGGAATTTCAGCAGCGACCCCCACAGGGAAATATGATCGGGCACCTTTTCCGGCCAGCCGACCGCACCGAAGTAAATGGCATCGAATGACTTGAGGGTATCAAACCAGTCATCGGGCATCATTTGCCCGTGCTTTTCGTAATAATCGCAGCTGGCCCACTCAAATTCCGTCACGCTCAGGTTCAGATTGAACTTGTCATTAACCTGTTGCAGGACGCGCAGTCCTTCGGGCATGACTTCCTTGCCGATTCCGTCGCCGGGGATGGCTGCAATTCTGATCTGTTTTGTCATCATTCGATTCCTGGCACAACAACGGGATGTGTCATGCGTTTCTGTGTTCAAGGAAACTGCCCGTGCGACTCAAAAGTCTGGTGAAGGCCGGTTCTGTATCCGGCCTGGCTTTGGGCAGGGAGGAAGGCCCGAAAGACACGAGCCCTCAGAATGTTAGAGCTTTTCTGTTTCGCCCGCCACCGGACGCCATGTGAGGGCGTATTTCTCGGTGATGCTGACCAGGCCATCCAGAATCAGTGCAAAGATGGTCAGCACAATAATGCCGGCCACCACGGTATTGATATCGAAGGTGCCTTCGGCCTGCAGAATCAGATAGCCGACCCCGCTGGCTGAGCCCAGATATTCACCCACAACGGCACCGACAAAAGCCAGGCCGACAGACGCATGCAGACTGGAAAATACCCAGCTTGTCGCAGAAGGGATGTAAACGTGACGCAGCAGCTGACGTCGATTGGCACCCAGCATGCGGGCGTTATCCAGCAGCGTGGGACTGACTTCGCGAATGCCCTGAAAGACATTGAAGAACACAATGAAGAACACCAGCGTAAAAGCCAGGGCAACCTTGGACCAGATACCCAGACCGAACCAGAGGGCAAAGATGGGCGCCAGAATCACGCGCGGCATAGAGTTGAGTGCGGTCAGGAACGGATCCAGAACCAGACTCGCGGTGCGCGACAGACCCAGCCACAGGCCAAAGCCCATGCCGCAAATCGTACCAATGAAAAAGGCCAGCAGGGTTTCAACCAGTGTGATCCACAAATGCTGATAGATATCGGCATTGCCGATGAACCAGTTCCAGATCACTTCGGCAACACCCAGTGGCTGCCCGAAAAAGAATGCTGCAGTATCGTTCAGAGAAATGACGTACCACAATGCCAGCAGCACGATCACAATCAGAATTTGCCAGACGCGATAATTCCTGGCTGTCGGTTTAATGGCGTTCCACATATTACTTCCGTTTCTGTTGATCGTAACCCTTGAGCACTTCTTCGCGCAGTACGCCCCAGATTGCCTGGTGAAGTTCAACAAAGCGAGGATGGGTACGGACTTCTGCCACATCACGAGGACGCGGCAGATCAATGGGAAACTCACCCATGATGTGGGTGCCGGGTCCGGCCGACAGGACCACAACACGGTCACTCATGGCGATGGCTTCGTCAAGATCGTGCGTAATGAAAAGCACGGCCTTGCGCTGCTTCATCCAGATATCCAGTACCTCATTTTCCATGAGCTGACGCGTCTGGATATCGAGCGCCGAAAACGGCTCATCCATGAGTATAATGTCGGGATCGCGGATCAGGGTTTGTGCAAGCATGACGCGCTTGCGCATCCCGCCTGACATTTGGTGCGGATACTTGTATTCCGCCTGTGACAGGCCAACGCGACGCAGCCATTCCATGCCACGCTCTTTGGCTTCCTGCTTTGAAACGCCAGCGAACTGCAGGCCCGCCATGACGTTATCCAGCGCATTGCGCCAGGGTAGCAGCGCTTCCCCCTGAAACATATAGCCCGCGCGCCGGTTGATGCCAGTCAGCGGCTGACCAAACACCCGCACCTGTCCCGAGGAAGGCGAAAGCAGACCGGCGCCCACATTCAGCAACGTGGACTTGCCACAGCCAGTGGGGCCGACAACGGAGACGAACTCACCGGGCGCGATATTCAAGGTGGCATCGCGCACCGCGGTGTACTTCGCATCCCGGTTGTCCCGGGATACGAAAGTGCAGGTAATATTTTCCAGGCTTAACGCAGCATCAGTCATGGAATCAGGCTTTTACAGATTTATCAGTGAAGTCGTTGGTCCAGCATTTGGACAGATCGATGGCCTCGGCATTGAAACCGGAAATGTAGGCCGCTTGTGCCTTGAGAGACGTTTCTGCCCCTTTCGGATCGATACGGCCATCGGGTGACAGACCTTCGAAGCTTTTGGTAAGCGCAAGCTTGTAAACGTCGGGATTGCCCAGCAGGTATGCTTTGGGAACCGTTTTCATGATCTCGTCAGGGCCAGCGCTCTGAATCCATTTGTCGGCCTTGACCATGGCATTGGTAAGCGCCTGTACCGAACCCGGGTTGGCATCGATGAATTTCTGTGAAGAATACAGGCAGCCGGCTGGCATAGGACCGCCAAAAATGCTCTCTGTATCTTTCAGTGTGCGGGTATCAGCAATGCTGAAAATATCACCGGATTCGTCGAGCAGACTGATGACCGGATCCAGATTGCTGAGTGCATCAATCTGACCAGCACGCAGGGCGCTGACCGCTCCGGCACCACCGCCCACACCAATGATGGACACGTCGGAATCTTTCAGACCATGTTTGGACAGGAAGAAGCTGACCAGCATATTGGTTGAAGAACCGGGTGCCGTAACACCAATTTTTTTGCCTTTCAGATCGGCTGGCGATTTGTAGTTTGGCAGCGTCTTTTTGTTACCGGCCAG
>JBEBTQ010000414.1:0-3299 GCA_040393685.1 Advenella kashmirensis
GACAGTTCAACCAATTTTGAACTTATCGTCTTTGGCGTACTGGTGGTTCTGGTGCTGCATCATGCGCGCGAAGGGTTGTGGCCGCTGGTGACGCGATTGTTTTACGGTATCAGTGGATCAGAGCGCGGCAAAAACGCGGCTGCTGAATCGACTGGAAGAGCGGCTTCGGTTGCTGCGCATGCTGATGGTTCGCAATCGGGTGTTTTAGCTGCCGATGGCTCGTCTTCCGACGCTTCATCTACAAATGCTTCGTCGTCAGACACTTCTTCAAACGCGTCGTCCTCTGTCACTGTACCTTCGGACGAGGCGTCTACGTATTGGTGGCTGCAGGCTGAGCAGCTGGCGCGGGCGGAAAAGCCGCAGCAGGGTGGGCTGCTGCTTCAGGTCGATAAAATTCGCAAGGAGTTTGGCGGGCTGGTGGCCGTCAATGATGTGTCGTTTTCGGTGCAGGCCGGGCAGATTGTGGGCCTTATCGGCCCTAATGGTGCCGGCAAAAGTACCACCTTCAATCTGATTACCGGCGTGCTACCGCTGACTTCCGGTTCCGTGACCTTCCGTGGCAAACTGCTGCACTCGGCAACGCCCGGCGAAATCGCCCGACTGGGTATTGCGCGCACGTTTCAGCACACACAGCTGCTGCCACAAATGAGCGTGCTGGAAAATGTTGCGCTGGGCGCGCATTTGCGTCGCTCTGTGGGGGCGATGCGAAGCCTGGTCCGACTCGACAGAAGTGATGAGGCCGCATTATTGCGCGAGGCCGCCACGCAACTGAGCAGGGTGGGTCTGGCTGACTGCATGATGGAACTGGCTGGCAATCTGTCTTTGGGAAAACAGCGTATTGTGGAAGTGGCCCGCGCGCTGGCGCTGGATCCGTCGCTATTGCTGCTGGACGAACCGGCGGCAGGTCTGCGTTATATGGAAAAGCAGGAACTGGCCGCCGTACTGTCCGGTCTGCGTGATGAAGGCATGAGCATTCTGCTGGTTGAGCACGATATGGATTTTGTGATGAAGCTGACCAATCATCTGGTAGTCATGGATTTTGGTACGAAGATCGCCGAAGGCACGCCGGTGCAGATTCAGCAGAATGAGAAAGTTTTGCAGGCCTACCTTGGCGGACTGGACGAGTCACCGGATACTGTTGCGGACACGGCGGGCGATGGGGCGCTGCCTCAGGGAGGACACGCATGAGCCGATTTCTACAGGCAGAAAATATCAGTGCCCAGTACGGCAAAGTGCGTGCCGTGAACGAAGTGAGTCTGGGGATGGATCAGGGCCAGGTGGTGACTGTCATCGGTGCCAATGGCGCCGGTAAATCCACTTTGCTCAACACCCTGATGGGTTCGTTGCCATTATCCGGCCGGGCCCAGGGCCGTATTCTGTATCAGGGGCAAGACATTACCCGCATGCCTGTTGAAGAGCGAGTGGCGGCGGGTCTCTGTCTGGTGCCCGAGAAACGCGAACTCTTTACCAGTATGTCAGTGCAGGACAATCTGCTGCTGGGTGGATTCCGTCAGTATCGCAAACGTGTTGCCGGCTGGCGCGATACGCTGGACCAGGTCTATTCGCTGTTTCCAAGGCTTCTTGAACGGCGGGGTCAGATGGCGGGCACGCTATCAGGCGGCGAGAGGCAGATGCTGGCCGTTGGCCGCGCGATGATGGCCAAACCCGCTTTACTGATGCTGGACGAGCCGAGTCTGGGTCTGGCGCCACGTGTGGTGCAGGAAGTCTTCCATACCATATTGCGCCTGCGAGAGACCGGCGTATCGATTCTGCTGGTCGAGCAGAATGCACGTGCTGCCCTGCAGGCATCCGACTATGGCTATGTGCTGGAGATGGGAGAGGTCGCGATTGAAGGTTCTTCTGCAGACCTGCGTGCTGATCCTAAAGTGGCACAAAGCTATCTTGGATTCGGCAATGCCAGTGCGGAAGCGGTCAGCGCTGAACTTGCTCACGCAGAGAGTGCAGATCAGGATGGCGGGGAAACCGGAGAAAGGTAAACGGGTGTCTGGGAATTTCGGTAAAGATCTTTTACCGAAGCAGCTGTTTTTTTCGTTATCGCTGCAAACTTCACTGCTGAAGAGCGCGGGGCAGCTTTCAATTAAGTGGCTGTTGACGCGGTTTTCGAAGCGGAAGCTTTCCTGGCTGCGGCTGCTTTCTTCGAAACCGGTGTCTTTTTTGAAACCAGCGCTTTTTTCGCAGGGGCTGTTTTCTTCGCAGGCGCTGCTTTTTTCTGAGCAGACCTCTTTTTCGACACTGTCATTTTGCCCGACGTTGCAGTTTTCTTTTGCGACGCCCGGGTCGGCTTCGCTTTCTCGCCCAGATTCTTGTCTTTATATTCGCACAGATCTTCGATGCCGCATTGCGGACATTTCGGTGTTCTGGCTACGCAGATATAGCGGCCATGCAGAATCAGCCAGTGATGGGCGTTGAGCAGGTATTCTTTGGGAACCAGACGCAGCAGTTTGTCTTCAACTTCCCGTACATTTTTCCCAGGCGCCAGACCGGTCCGATTGGACACCCGAAAGATGTGCGTATCTACTGCCATTGCTGGCTGACCAAAAGCGGTATTGAGCACCACATTGGCCGTCTTGCGGCCGACACCGGGCAGTGCCTCCAGCGCCTCGCGATTGTCGGGAACCGCGCCAGCGTACTGCTCCTGCAGGATGGCACAGGTTGCCAGAGCATTTTTCGCCTTGGTTTTGTAAAGCCCGATAGTGCGGATCTTTTCGGTGAAGGCATCCAGACCCAGATCCAGTATATCCTGAGGTGTTTTACAGGTATCGAAAATGTGCCGGGTCGCCAGGTTCACCGATTTGTCGGTCGCCTGCGCAGACAGCAGCACGGCAATCAGTAACTGAAAGACGTTTTCGTATTCGAGCTCGGTTTTAGGATTGGCATTCGCCGCGGCCAGGCGCTCAAAAATTAGTCGACGCTTTTCTGCATTCATTGATCGCCTCCGGGTTCACGCGCTTTCTGTCGTCGGGCACGCGCGCGCTGCAAGGCAAGTGCAATGGCTGCCTTCTTGGCGTCTTCTGCCGATTGTGCCGCTGTAACGGGCGCGGCTCCTTCGCTGGCCGGGCTCGTGGAATCACCGCCCCTTGTGACGTTGTTGTCCAGTTCGGTCTTATCGTTCTCTGCTGTCTGGTTCTGCATTGCAGCCCGTATTGCCGCCTGCCGTAAACGGTTTTCTTTCTCTTCCGCCTGTTTGTTCAGACGAGCCGCGCGCTGATCGTGGCGCTCACGAGCGGCATCGGCGTCAGCCTGCGTCCACTCCCGGTCGGCCTGGACCATGCTGATAC
>JBEBTQ010000415.1:0-3285 GCA_040393685.1 Advenella kashmirensis
ACATTGATTGCAGAGGATTTGCCGGCGTTGGAACGGCCCACAAAACAGACTTCCGGTGCGCCTGGCGGCGGCAGCTGGTCGAGCCGGGCGGCTGAAGTGTAAAACGAGGCGCGATGTAATATTGACACAAAGGGTTCCGGCAAAAAAAGATTCGTCCTCTATTGTATAATTGCTTAGCCAAAAAATGCCTAAATTCACGTTTGGGGTTTATACTTCCGTGTTTATACGCATTTATCTTTTAAAAATACGGGCCGTGGCTGCTAAAGTGCGCCCAAGATCCACCGGATCACAGAGGATATTCATGAAGCGAGTTTTATCAAACATTCTGGTTGCCGGCAGCGTTCTGGCTGGCATGACCCTCGGCACAGCAGCTTTCGGCGCAGAAGCAGCAGCTGCTTCTGCAGTTCCCGACGCTGAAAAAGGCGCAGCCCTGTACACCAAGGGTGATACTTCTCGCGGCATCCTCGCCTGTGTGGCCTGTCATGGCGCGAATGGCAACAGTGGCGTTGCCATGTATCCGAATCTGGCTGGCATGCCCCACGAATATATTGCGCTGCAACTCGAACATTTCCAGGCGCCCGCAGACAAGCTCATCCGTGGCACAGCCGATGGCAAACCTACCGCCATGGCACCTATCGTGGCGAAAATGACCAAGGAAGACATGCAGAACCTGTCAGTCTTTCTGAGCAAACAGCAACTGACCCAGCCAGCCAAGGCCAAACAGGGCGATAACAAAAAGGTTGTTGAGCGCGGCCGTCAGATCTGGCGTGCCGGTATTCCCGAACGTAGCGTTCCTGCCTGTGCATCCTGTCACGGCGCGACTGGTCAGGGCATCCCATCGGCCTTCCCGCGCTTGTCCGGGCAGCACCCAGAATACCTGGAAGCCCAGCTGCATGCCTTTGCCGATGGCTATCGCACGCAGGGTGGCGCAGAAAACATGATGGGTAAAATTGCCAACCGCATGAACAAGGCAGACATTCAGGCCGTTGCCGATTACGCAGCCGGCATTCGCTGATACAACAGCATCACGGCCGGCCTGGCAGTCACATGACCGCCGCCGGCAATTTCTGACCCGTTTTATGGAACTTTTCCACGGCAACGGGTCAAAGAAGGGGTAACGCGCATCGTGTGCCCCTTTTTCTTATGACCAATTCATTATCCAGACCGACGACCAGAGCCTGGGGTGCCCAGCTCGTTGAATTGCTTGGCTCTATGCGTTTTGCTGTGAGCCTGCTTATGTTTATCTGCGTGGCCAGCATTATTGGCACGGTCCTGCAGCAAAGCCAGCCCGAACTCACCTATACCGACCAATTCGGTATGTACTGGTATGCCGTGTTCAGCAAGTTTGGCGTGGCGCAAGTCTATAACACCTGGTGGTTCCTGCTGATCATGGCTTTTCTGGTGGTGTCTACCAGTATTTGCGTGATACGCAATGCGCCCAAAATGCTCAAGGATATGCGCTCGTTTCGCGAATATATCCGCGAAGGCAGCTTGCGCGCCTTTCCTCATCGCTTTGACATTCAGACCGGTGTTGCACCGGCAGCGTCACTGGCACGCGTCCGGAGCTGGCTGAAAAAAGAAGGCTACGCGGTCAAGGAAAAAACCGATGCCAGTGGTACGCTGCTGGCAGCCAAAAAGGGGAGCGCCAACCGCCTGGGCTATATTTTTGCCCATTCGGCCATTGTGATCGTCTGTATTGGCGGGCTGCTCGACAGCGAGCTGCCCAACCGCCTGCAAATTTGGCTGGGTCACAAGCAGCCCATTCCCGACTCTGCCCGTTTCGTTTCCGATGTGCCTGATTCGGCGCGTTTTTCGCCGGGCAATCCCAGTTTTCGCGGTAATGTCTCCATAGCGGAAGGCAACTCATCCAATACCGGGATTCTGTCGTTCAGCGGCGGGCAATATCTGCAAATGCTGCCGTTTGATATCAAGCTTAATAAATTCATCATCGAGTATTACCAAACCAATGGCATGCCCAAGCGCTTCGCCAGCGATGTGACGATTACCGACAGGGAAACGGGTCAGGTCTCCAACGAGATCATCGAGGTCAATCATCCGTTTCAGATGCGTGGCATCACCCTGTATCAGTCCAGTTTTCATGATGGTGGCTCCAAGGTTTCCCTTGCCGGCTACCCACTGGCGGGCAGCGACACTACGCCGTTCGAAGTATCTGGCGCGATCGGTGAACAGGCTACGGTGACCACGACGCTTCACGGTCAGAGTCAAAACTACACCCTGACCTTCGATGACTTCAAGCCCATCAACGTCGAGGATCTGTCCGCTCCCACCCCGGGTGCGGCCCGCCCCAAAACATTTCAGGAAGATATCCTGGCCGTGACCGGCAGCGCTGCCGGCAAAGGTGACAAAAAACTGCACAATATTGGTCCCAGCGTGTCCTATACGCTGACCGATGATCGCAACCAGTCCATCAAATTCCATAACTACATGCTGCCGGTCATGCTGGAAGACTCACCTGTCTTTCTGATTGGTATGCAGATGCCTGGCGACATGGGCTTTCGTTATGTCCGGATTCCTGCAGACGACAAAAGTACGGTCAACGAATTTCTGGCCATGCGCGCCGCATTCAATGACAAGGCGCTGCGCCTGAAAGCGGCAACAGCCTATGCGGAAAAGAACCAGGATGGCCGGATCGATAAGTCTGTTATCGTCCAGCTGGCCGAGCGCGCGCTTAGCGTATTTGCCGCAGACGGCTTTGCTGGCATTGATAAATATGTCGATGGCGAAGGCGTACCGGAAAAAGACCGGGTACCAGAGCAACTGCGCGAACCCATGAAGAAAATTTTGCGTGAGTATCTGTTGTTCAGCGCCATAGAACTGCGTAATCTGGTGCGCGAGCAGAACGGGCAGCCGCCCATTGTGTTCGACGGCCCGGATGCTCAGGCTCAGGCGCGCTGGTTTGATTTGTCGCTGCGTGCCGTATCTGATCTGACCAATTACCCCGCACCCATGTTTTTTCAGCTGAAAACCTTTCAGCACATTCAGGCCAGTGTTTTGCAGGCGACGCGTTCCCCGGGTAAACTGTTGGTATATGGGGGATCAATCCTGCTTATATTGGGTGTGTTTTCCATGTTCTACATCCGCGATCGCCGTATCTGGATCTGGGTCAAACCCGGTCAGGATGATCAGGATAGCCGCATGATGGCGGCCATGACATCGCAAAAACGCACGCTCGACTTCAATCGTGAATTCGAACGCTTCCGCCATCACTTTACCGGCAACGAAAAAGCCTAGGGGCAATTATGTCAAATACCGTTGTGACTGTAT
>JBEBTQ010000416.1:0-3280 GCA_040393685.1 Advenella kashmirensis
ATATGGGTCAGCAGGCTTCGGGCGCGCGGGAGCGCTTCACTCAGGTCACATTTATTCAGAATGATCACGGGAGCGATATCCGCGCTGAATGCGCCAGCCAGCGCTCGTCCGGTCAGATCATCCGAAAACAAGGGCTCAACGGCAACAACAATCAGCAACTGGTCGACATTCGCAGCAAACTGCTTGGCGCGCATGTCGTCGGAGCGATAGAGAAGGTTTCGGCGTTCGTGGATACGCTCGATTCGTCCTTCGTCCTGGCCCTGCGGCTCTATATCCACATAGTCACCGACACAGATGCCTGTTTTTTTGCCACGCGTGTAGCATTGTCGGAATTGACCGTTTTCAAGTTCCACCTGATAGTGCCGCCCGTAGGCGGCAATAACGCGGCCGCTGATCATCCGTTGGAAGCCTGCAATTGCTGGAGTCGGCGAATCCGCAATGAGGCAGGAGGGTGGCTATCGTAGAAGGCCGAATGTACGGGATCGGGCGTCAGGGTCGAGGCATTGTCGTCGTAAAGCTTGACCAACGCCGAAATGAGCGCTTCTGAGCTCGATTGTGTATGGGCATAATGGTCGGCCTGAAATTCATCCTTGCGCGAAAAGAAACTGAAAAGCGGCGCAAAGAAGAAAGTGAAGACCGGCATGGCCATAAAGAACAGAAGCAGTGCCATGGCGTCGTTGGAGCCGTTAATAACGGGTGAGACGCCCAGTCCCTGATAGAACCAGATCTGGTTTTTGAGATAACCCAGTACGGCAAAGAAAACCAGCGCCAGCAAAAAGCTGAAGATCATGCGTTTCTGCACATGCTTATGACTGAAATGGCCAAGCTCGTGCGCCAGCACCGCTTCAATCTCATCGGGATTGAGCTTGTTCAGAAGCGTGTCGAAAAACACGATCCGGCGCGATTTGCCAAAGCCGGTGAAATAGGCATTGCCATGTGCGGATCGTTTGGACCCATCCATGACAAACAGACCCTGAAGGGCAAAGTGACAGCGTTGTGCCAGATTGTTGATCCGGTCAGCCAGTTCAGGGTTGTCCAGCGGCGTGAATTTATTGAAGAGTGGCGCAATCCATGTTGGGAAGACAAAAAGAATGAATGCGTTGAAAACGACCCACACCATCCACGCCCACAACCACCACAATGGGCCGGCCGCAGCCATCAGCCATAAGGTTACTGCAGCCAGAGGCAGGCCGAGCACCACACTGACCAGCAGTCCCTTGATGGTATCACTCACAAAAAGGCCCGGTGTCATGCGGTTAAAACCGAATTTCTGTTCCAGCCTGAACTGTTTCCACAGGCTGAAAGGCAGGTGCAGTGCACCCGAAATCAGCAGAACCGTTCCAAGCAACAGCAGCTGGCGCCAGAAGTCGTTTGCAACAATGCCAATCAGCCATTCGTTAATGGCCTGCAATCCGCCGAGCAGGGTGAAGGCAATGAGCACCATGGCGTCAAAGACGCGCTGCGTGACCGACAGCTTCATTCGCTCAACTGTGTAGTCGGCGGCGCGCTGGTGACTGCGCAGCCCGATTTTCTCCGCAAATTCGTCCGGAACCTGTGCGCGATGGCTGGTGACGTACCGCGCCTGGCGACTGGCCAGCCACAGATGAGTAACGGTCTCAATAATCAGGAAAAGGACAAATAAAAGCGTAAAGGCAGTTGGGGACATTTCTATTGTGTGCTCTGTGCGAAAATATGGGTTCTGAACAATAAGGATCGAAAATGGCGGTGAATGATCTGCGACTGGTCTGGCTGGACATGGAAATGAGCGGCCTGAACCCCGAAAAAGAACGTATTCTGGAAGTAGCTGTTGTGGTCACAGAACCTGACCTCACGCTGGTCGCAGAAGGGCCGGTACTTGTGATTCACCAGTCAGACGAAGTGCTGGCCGGTATGGACAAGTGGAACACATCCACGCACGGCCGCAGCGGTCTGACCGAAAAAGTGCGTTCGTCAACCCTGACCGAAGAGCAGGCAGAAGATATTCTTCTGGAGTTTCTTGCTCCACTGGTGCCAAAAGGTGCATCGCCCCTTTGCGGCAATACCATCAGTCAGGATCGGCGATTCATGTATAAATACATGCCCCGTTTCGAAAGCTATTTCCACTACCGGAATCTGGACGTCAGCACCCTGAAGGAGCTTTCCCGTCGCTGGAAGCCCGAGGTGTACAAGGGATTCGACAAGAAAAGCCGCCACGAAGCGCTGGCTGATATCTACGAATCCATCGACGAACTCCGATATTACCGGGAACATTTTATCAAGCTTTAGCACTTCACGGTGAAATGCCCATGGCTAATGAAGTCACGCCCGCAGCCGTTGCCGGTATTGGTACGGATCTGATCCACATACACCGGATTCGCCGCTCCTACGAACGGTTCGGAGAGCGTTTTGTCGATCGCATTCTGGGGCGCGAGGAAAAGGAAAAATTCGCCCGGCGCCAGGCGCGAGATCCCGAGAGAGGTATTCGTTTTCTGGCAACGCGGTTCGCCGCCAAAGAGGCCTTTTCCAAAGCCGTGGGTCTGGGGATGCGCCAGCCGATGGCATGGTCCCGGATGCAAACCCTCAATGCTGTCAGTGGCGCGCCCAAAGTGGTCCTGGCAGAGCCACTGAAAAGCTGGTATGAGGCCCGTTTCGGTGCTGCCCATATATCTCTTACAGACGAGTCTGATCTGGCCATGGCCTTCGCCATGGTGGAGCGCAAAGCCCCGGAATCGTCATAAAACAATCAAATGTTGAATGCGTGGTTTTTATTGCATTCAGTTCAATTGATTGGGTAAATCGCATTTGTCATATTTCTGTTTTGATTACATCAAGGAGTCCAGGTGTCTTCGTCTTCATCCCAGCGTGCCGGGCAGTCAGCCAATCGTGCCGGCAGCTCGAAACAGTCAGTGAAAAAATCCCGTGCAAAAGCCACGGCGTTGCAAATGCCTGGCCCGGTCATGCTGGACGTGGCAGGGCACAGGCTGACCAGCGAAGAGCGTGATCGTCTGGCGCATCCATTGACCGGGGCGGTGATTCTATTTGCTCGAAATTACGAAAACCCGCAGCAACTCGCGGATCTGACTCAGGAAATCCATGAAGCCAGAAACGCCCCCTTGCTGATCGCCGTCGATCATGAAGGCGGTCGCGTACAGCGTTTTCGGGACAAGGGTTTTACCCATTTGCCTTCGATGCAGGATCTGGGTCGCTACTGGGAAAGAAAGCCGCTGGAGGCCATGCGCGCCGCCACAGAAATCGGTTATGTTCTGGCGGCCGAACTGCGTGCCTGCGGTGTGGATTTCAG
>JBEBTQ010000417.1:0-3250 GCA_040393685.1 Advenella kashmirensis
ATATTCTTCAGGTGGACAATCAACGATAAGAATACCGTCCACCCCTGCCTTCTGTGCCCGGGCAGCAAATTCCGTCTGTCCCATGGCTTCTATCGGATTGGCGTAGCCCATCAGCACGACGGGCGTACTCTGGTCCATTTTACGAAAGCTGGCAACCATATCGAGCACCTCTCCCAGCCCGACGCCATTGGCGATGGCTCGCTCGGCGGCCTGCTGAATAACCGGCCCGTCGGCCATCGGGTCAGAAAACGGTACTCCCAGTTCAATAATATCGGCGCCCGCGCGAACCATCCCATGCATAAGTGGCACGGTGCTGGTTGTATCCGGATCACCGGCGGTGATGAATGGGACCAGGGCGCAACGGTCGCCCAGTCTGGCAAAAGTTTTGGATATACGTTGCTGGCCCATTGCCTTGTCCTACAAATCCATGCCGGTAAATTCGGCAACCGTGTGCATGTCCTTGTCTCCCCGTCCTGACAGACACACCAGCAGGATGGCATCCCGCGACATGCCGGGCGCAATCCTGGCGGCATGTGCCAGGGCATGTGAGGACTCAAGCGCCGGCATAATACCTTCCAAACGGCAGCACTCACCAAATGCAGCCAGCGCTTCCTGATCATCGACCGTCACGTAAGTGGCACGTTTGCTATCGTTCAGCCATGCATGCTCCGGTCCCACGCCGGGGTAATCAAGACCTGCAGAAACGGAATGTGTCTCGAGTATCTGCCCATTCTTGTCCTGCATAACGTATGTCCGATTGCCGTGCAGTACGCCAACCTGTCCGGCAGTGATGGAAGCGGCATGACGGGGCGTATGCATGCCCTCTCCGGCCGCCTCTACTCCAATCAGACGGACTTTATCATACGACAGATAAGGATAGAAAATGCCCATGGCGTTGGAGCCGCCGCCGACGCAGGCGATGACGGCATCGGGCTGACGTCCGGCGCAGGCGGGCATCTGTTCGATACATTCCTGCCCGATGATCTGCTGAAAATCGCGCACCATGGCCGGATAAGGATGCGGCCCCGCCACAGTGCCAATGATGTAGTAGGTTTCATCGATACGTGTCACCCAGTCGCGCATTGCCTCGTTCAGCGCATCCTTGAGGGTGCGTGATCCGGAATTGACCGGAACCACGGTGGCCCCCAGCAGTTTCATGCGATAGACGTTGGAGGCCTGGCGGCGCACGTCTTCCGCACCCATATAAATGACGCATTCCAGACCATAACGCGCGGCAACAGTCGCAGTGGCGACGCCGTGCTGACCGGCACCGGTCTCTGCAATAATGCGCTGCTTGCCCATTTTACGTGCCAGCAGGATCTGTCCGATGCAGTTATTGATTTTATGCGCACCGGTGTGATTAAGGTCTTCGCGCTTGAACCAGATTTGCGCCCCACCCAGCTTTTCTGACCAGCGGCGCGCGTGATAGACAGGACTGGGGCGTCCCACGAAATGGGCGAGTTCGTAACGGTACTCAGCAACAAAATCGGGATCGCTTTTGTATTTCTCGTAGGCCTGATTCAGTTCCGACACGGCATGCATCAGCGTTTCGGCAACGAAAACGCCACCGTAACGGCCGAAATGACCTCTGTTGTCGGGAAAGGAATAGGCAGTCAAATTGGCTCCTGGCGCGGGACAGGGACAGGCGATAAACAACTATTTTACATGTTTTAACAACGTGTCGCGCTGATAATTCCGGGGATATCCAATATGGCATTCATGGCTTTTCGCAGCTGTTCGCCATCCCGTACCTCTACGGTAAAGTGCAAATGCGCAATGGATGACTTGCTTTGGGTATTGACCCCGACCACGTTCAGCTTCATGCGCGAAAACAACTCGGTCAGATCCTTGAGCAGCCCGTTGCGATCCTGAGAATGGATAGCGATATTGACCGGATACACCGTGTCTTGCGTATTGCCCCAGGCCACTTCAATCACCCGCTCGGGGCTCTTGGTTTTCATGGCAGAAAACGCCGGGCAATCCTTGCGGTGAATCGATACCCCACGCCCCCGCGTGACAAAACCACTGATGGGATCAGGCGGCGCCGGATGGCAGCAGCGCGCCAGCTGGGTCAGAAGTGAATCGACCCCGACTACAAGCACGCCACTTTTTCCCGTCTTGACCGCACTCTGGGCGCCGGACTCGCGCGCAACGATGGTGTCAAACGTATCTGCCGGCTCCGGGTCGGGTTCCTGAAACGCAGCCGCAATCTGGCGCAGGCTGAATTCATCCTTGGCAACGGCCACGAAAAGATCATCGGCATTGGCAAAACCCAGGCGCTCTGCGAGCTGCTCCAGATTCGTAGCGGTCTTGCCAAGACGCGCCAGCTCTTTTTCGACCAGATCCTGGCCTGTGGTGATGCGTTTTTGCAGTTCAATGGCATTGAACCAGAGGCGTACCTTGGCACGGGCCCGGGGACTGGCCAGATAACCGAGCTGAGGATTGATCCAGTCGCGCGAAGGCCCGCCCGACTTGGCCGAGATGATTTCTACTGTCTGCCCATTCAGCAGTTTGGTATTGAGCGCCACCATCTGCCCGTCCACTCGCGCACCGCGACAGCGGTGACCCAGATCAGTATGCAGGTGATAGGCAAAGTCTACCGGCGTTGCCCCTTCGGGCAGCTCGATCACGCGTGCCTGCGGCGTGAGTACATAAATGCGCTCAGTGGCCTTTTTATGCTGGCGCTGCTGACGGGTTTCCTTGAGTCGAGGCTCCGGTGCAGCCAGTGCGGCACCTTCCACATTCTCGGTCTTTCCGCCGGGCAGATCAGGTGGGTCATTGACGGGCAGTCCGATTTCGCGGCGCCAGGCAAGCAGCTGCCGCATCCAGGACACCTGCCGGTCATACATGGACACCGCTGCGACCTGCCCGCCCTTGGCTCCGGCTTCCTTATACCGCCAGTGCGCGGCCATACCGTACTCGGCAAAATCATGCATTTTGCGCGTACGAATCTGGGCCTCAAAATTATGTCCATCGGCCGTTCTGAGCACCGTATGCAAGCTGCGGTAACCATTGGGTTTGGGGCGCGCAATATAGTCATCGAATTCGTTCATGACCGGTGTCCAGCGTGCCTGCAACAACGACAGGGTCGCGTAGCAATCGCGCTCATTGGACACAATAATGCGGATCGCAAGCAGGTCGTAGAGCTGCTCGAACGTCAGATCCTTGTTGCGCATTTTGTTATAAATGCTGTAGATGTGCTTGGCGCGGCCCGACACTTCTGCATCGATGCCCATATCCGCAAGAGAAC
>JBEBTQ010000418.1:0-3246 GCA_040393685.1 Advenella kashmirensis
CAGGAAAAAAGCCAGCAACACGCCCAGAACATAGCCCTGAATCAGCACCGACAGGGATGTCACCATGCGCGCGGGCAGTTCCCCATTAATCAGGTCGGTCCATAGCGCGCTTATTGTGGCGGTAAAAGTGGGCAGAAGCAGTTCATTGTCCTGGATGCGACCAATCACTTCCCAGACTAGCGCAAGTACCAGCAGTATCAGTGCCTTGCGAACGCCGTCGTGATTCAGCCACCGGTGCAGCCGGCCTTGCGGTTCACGCAGCTGGTCTGCATTGGCCGCAGGTGGCAGCGAAGTCAACGGGGTTTCAAACTCCGCGCGGATAGGCGGTTCCAGATAGGGATTCAACTGACTCATGACTTGCTCGCAGTTGCAAAAGGCAATGGCTCGTCAAAGAGCAAATGGTGAATGCGCTGCGTGGCCGCCTGGAACTCACTGCTGCCAGCACTCGCCAGACTGAACTGATGGCTGTTGAGTTCGGCACGAACACGGCCGGGATGAGGCGACAATAGAAGAATCCGGTTGCCAACGACCAAGGCCTCTTCAATCGAGTGGGTCACGAACATCAGCGTCACGCGTGTTTCTTCCCACAATTGCAATAATTCTTCCTGCATCTTGCGTCGTGTCAGCGCATCCAGTGCTGCAAACGGCTCATCCATCAGCAAAATCGCCGGCTCCATGGCCAACGCGCGGGCGATGGCAACACGTTGCTTCATGCCTCCGGAAAGCGTGTGCGGATAAGCATGCAGAAAATTTCCCAGACCTACACGTTGCAGATAATGCTCCGCACGTTCCCTGGCTTGTACCTTATCCAGCTTGCGCGAAGCACGCAGCGCGAACATCACGTTCTGTAATACCGTTTTCCACGGCGCCAGCTGATCAAATTCCTGAAACACCACAACGCGATCAGGCCCAGGGCCGGAGATGCGTTTGCCATCCAGCGTGAATGTACCGGAGCGCGGCTTGATAAAACCAGCCGCTGCTTTCAGAAGACTGGACTTCCCACAACCTGACGGCCCCAGCAGAATGAAGCGATCACCCTGATAAATGGAAAAACTCACATCCCGTGTGGCCTGCACAATGGCAGTATCCGTCTCATACCGCAGATTCACGTGCTCTGCCTGCAGCAGAATACGGGACTCGCTTGCGGGTTGTTCGATCGCGCTCGATGTCTCGACCGCCTTTAAGGAATGGGATCGTTGCCTGCTTTCGCTTCTGGCACTTTCGTTTCCTGCAGTGTGAACCGCTGTCGAGGCACGAAGAGAGGCAGAATTGACAGACGAATTAGTCGTCGCCGGTTGTGCGTTGCTTCCCGTCCCTGTACCAGCGGGCGATGACGAGAGTCTGTGAGAAAGCGCACTTAATGCAGTCGTCATATTTCAGCTGCCATTTTTATTCTGTTCGTCTTCAAAGAAGTAATCCTGATATGACGCGGGCTTGTTTTTGATGGCACCCACCTCGGACATGAACTGTGCCAATGGAAAGGTTCTTTCCGGAGACAGCTTCACATCAATGTCAGGGTTTTTGATGATCTCGATCAGCAGATTTCGATCAATCTTGCTTCCTGCCGTGCGGATATAGGCATCTGCCGCACCTTCAGGATTCGACTTGATATAGGCCGCTGCTTCTTTCAATGAATCGACAAACGCCTGATAGGTCTTGGGATTCTCCTCGCGATATTTCGCGGTCGCGTACAGCACCGTAGAAGTCGACGGGCCGCCAAGCACGTCATACGAATTCATCACAATATGCGCATCTTTATTGCCTTTGAGCTCCTGTTCCTGGAACGGCGGGGTGGCGAAATGCGCATTAATTTCCGTGCCGCCCTTGATCACACTGGCCGTGGCTTCGGGATGCGGCAGCGTGACCGTCAGCGCGTCCAGCTTCCTGAACTGGTCCTTGCCCCATTTTTTGGAAGCGGCCAGTTGCAGAATGCGCGCCTGTACAGAAACCGTGGTTGCGGGTAACGCAATGCGGTCCTTGCTGGTGAAGTCGGCAATGGATTTGACGTTTGGTTTATTGCTGATCAGGTAATAAGGAAAATTGCCCAGCGAGGCAACGCCTTTCACATCATATTTGCCACGAGTCTTGTCCCAGATGGTCAGCAACGGCCCAACACCGGCGCCGGCAATATCAATGGAGCCCGACAGCAGCGCATCATTGATGGCCGCCCCACCCGATAATTTGACCCACTCGGGCTTGATATCAACGCCAGCGGCCTTGCCGTGCTTCTCTATCAGTTTCTGGTCCTGAACCACTTGCAATAGCAGATAAATAATCCCATGCTGCTCCGCAATCCGTAACTGGCCTTCGGCATGCGCCGTCGTGCTTACCAATGCAGAGGCGCAAAGGGCGAGGCCCGCAGACCGCAGCGACAAAAAGCGAAAAGGGTTTGTTTTTGATATTTTTGACATCATTATCACTTTGAGTTTTCGATCATTAAACGGGCACAGTGCCTTCAACAGTGGTCCGGTTCAGACGACGCCGCTGGTCATCCGGTGTACCGCCAGCCAGATGAATCACAGAGCGGTTATCCCAGAACACCATATCTTCGTCCTGCCATTGATGCGTATAGATAAATTCAGGACGAATGCTATGCGCAAACAGTTCCTGCAGCAGATCATCGCTTTCATCCTGAGGCAGGCCCACAATACGGGACGTAAAGTGTTCATTAACAAACAGCGCCTTGCGGCCGTTCTCCGGATGGGTCACAACAACGGGGTGCACTACGGGTTTCACTTCGTCCAGCTGCGCCTGCGTCAATGCAGGGCGCCACGGCGCCAGGGCACGTTGTTCTTCATAACGCTTGATATACGTGTGTTCGGCTTTCAGCGGCAGCAAAGTCTTCTGCAGGGCGGCGGGTAGCGTGTCCCAGGCAAGATGCATATTTGAAAAATGCGTATCGCCACCCACGTCTGGCAGCTCACGAGCGTGCAATAGTGAGCCGAGACTTGGAACGGCCTTGTAGGACAGATCCGAGTGCCAGAATGCACCGGCATCGCCCAGACCAATGGGTTTACCGTTCTCACGGATATTGGAGATCTGCAGAATCTCTTCATGACCGGGCAGCTGAAACTGCTTCAGCACATGGATCTGCAAAGGGCCAAAACGACGACTGAAATCAATATGCTGCTCGGGCGTAATATTCTGCTTGCGAAAAATCAGCACATGATGATTGGCAAACGCCTGCCGGATTTGCGCGAAATCCTGCTCAGACAGCGGCTGGCGCAGATTCAGGTCCAGCACCTC
>JBEBTQ010000419.1:0-3241 GCA_040393685.1 Advenella kashmirensis
GTGTCGTTCCCCAGCAGCCGTTGGCTCAGGGTCGGCAACACATTTTCCTTTTCTTTCTCACTCATACCGTGGGTCAGGTCTTCCCATGCTTGCGGAACCAGTGCACGCAGATGCTGAAAGAACCAGTCTATCTGCAGCCGGGATGGCAGGAATACACCTCGAAGCACCAGATGGCGTATAACATCGCCATGCCTGGCTGCGTATTCGAGCCCCAGGTAGGCACCCCACGATCCGCCCACAACAACCCAGCTGTCAATATCCAGCCAGGATCTTAGGCATTCAATATCGTCGATCAGCTCGCCGGGCAGGTTGTTCTCGAGACTGCCCGATGGACGACTCTTTCCACACCCACGTTGATCAAAGAGTACGACGCGCCAGCGCGAGAGATCAAACCACTTCAGCATGGAAACGTGACTGCTGCTGCCAGGTCCGCCGTGCAGAACGACTGCAGCCGGCGCATGTGGGTTCCCAAATTCAGCATAGTAAATTTCATGCCCATGCGTGACTGCAACATATCCTTCTGACAAAATTGAACTCATTGCGTCTGGCTCCGTATGTCATGATTGTTATAACCATGACACGATGAAAAAATTGCACTTGTCATTTTTTTAACACATGCTAACCGGAGATTTTTTGCAGGTTAATGTGCCTTGACAAATATGCGCGTCATGCTACCATTAATTCGACTGCGTGATATTCAACAGTCATTCCTGGCAGCATCACTACTTGTAATATCAAGGGAAATATCACTGTCAATTTCTGGCAAATCAAGCATTAATTTCCCGCCAGCCCACAACCCTTAACCTGTACTGGAGACAATGATGAAATGGACCACACCAGAGTTTTGCGATCTGCGTTTTGGCTTTGAAATCACAATGTACATTGCCAACCGCTAATCGGCGTATCAACGCTTTAACACCTAGCGGCGCTGGCACTAGCCAGCGCCGTTTTACATGCAACTTATGAAAATTCTTGTACTCGGGTCCGCAGCCGGCGGTGGCTTTCCTCAATGGAACTGTAATTGCCCAAACTGTGCTGGCGTGCGCAATCAAACGATTCGTGCGATTCCTCGCACACAATCTTCCATCGCCATTTCAACAGACGGAGTACAGTGGCTGCTCATCAACGCCTCACCCGACATCCTTAAACAGATTCAGTCAAATCCGGCACTGCAGCCGGCACGAACCATTCGCGATACTGGTATCGCATCTGTGTTACTGATGGATGCCCAGATTGACCATGTCACCGGGCTGCTCATGTTGCGCGAAAGTGGCAAACCGATTCCCCTATACTGTACACAGCCAGTCTGGAACGACCTGAATACCGGTCTGCCATTGGCGCAAGTACTTTCTCACTATTGTGGTCTGGAGCACAGACCCGTTGCTGTCGCCGCTGATGCATTCAGTTCGGCCTTGCACCTGCCAGAGCTGCCTGATATTTCCATCACCCCATTTCCGCTTTCGAGCAAGGCACCTCCCTATTCCCCGAATCGTCAGAACCCGCAAACGGGTGACAATATCGGACTTCTTATTACAAATGAAGTGACAGGAAAAAGCCTTTTCTATGCACCGGGTCTGGGTCAGATTGAACCTCTTGTAATTGAAGCCATGCAGCGTGCAGACTGTGTGCTGGTCGACGGCACCGTTTGGACAGAAGATGAAATGATCCGGCTTGGCCTGTCAAAGAAAACGGCGGGTGAGATGGGGCACCTGCCCCAAAGCGGACCCGACGGCATGATCAGCGTGCTTGATTCCTTAAGTCATGACAAACGCAAAATACTTATTCATATCAACAACAGTAATCCCATACTGAATCAGGATTCAGAAGAGGCCGCTGTTTTACAGAGACACAACATAGAGATCGCCGTTGATGACATGGAGATAACATTGTGAGCATCACCCTTTCAGATCTGGCCGTTTACAACCAGAGACAGACAGACCCGCAGGCATGGGACCGTAACGAATTCGAACGGCAGCTTCGTGCCAAAGGTGAGGGTTATCATATTCATCATCCGTTCAATATCCGGATGAACAGCGGCCAGCTTTCCAGAGAAGAAATCCAGTACTGGGTTGCCAACCGGTTCTATTATCAGATCAATATTCCTTTGAAAGATGGCGCCGTGCTTTCAAACTGTCCCGACAGGGAAACGCGCAGACGTTGGGTTCTGCGAATTCTTGACCACGACGGCTTTGGCGATAATGAAGGCGGTATTGAAGCCTGGACGCGATTGGGAGAGGCGGTTGGCATCAGCCGCGACGATCTCTGGTCGTTGAAGTTTGTCGTTCCTGGCGTTCGGTTTGCTGTGGATGCCTATGTCAACTTCGCCCGCCAGGCGCCCTGGCAGGAAGCCGTATGCTCTTCGCTGACGGAAATGTTTGCACCAAAAATCCACAAGGACAGACTTGCCAACTGGCCTTCTCAATATCAGTGGATTGAACCGCAAGGACTGGACTATTTCCGCAGTCGCATCTCACTTGCAGAACGGGATGTTGAGCATGGTCTGGAAGTGACGCTGGATTATTTCACTACGCGGCAACAGCAGGCTCGCGCGCTGGAAATCCTGCAGTTCAAGCTTGATATTCTCTGGGCGATGCTGGATGCCATTGAAAAAGCTTGCACCCTGCTGCGTGAGTCCGGTGAGAATCACAGAACCGATAAAGCGAGTGAGGCAAGCCATGCATGAATTACCTGAGAAGCCCCTGTTGTCGCGCCTCTTCAGGCTTCAGTTCGAAAAAGCGCAGAACGCCTATGTGCTGCTGTATCCGGAAGGCATGGTCAAGCTGAATGACAGTGCAGCGCAGATTCTGTTGCGTTGCGATGGTAAACGGTCAGTCTCTGAAATCGTTTCGGATCTTGAACAGACCTTTTCGACATCCGGACTGCAAGGCGACGTGGATGCGTTTCTGCAGGCGGCCCAGGATCGAGGCTGGATCAAATAGCGGTGACTAAGGGAGGTCATTATGGATACGCCCCAAAACCTACAGGAAACAGAAACGACCACCATTGCGCCACCGCTATGGCTCCTGGCGGAACTGACGTATCGCTGTCCTTTGCATTGCGTATTCTGTTATAACCCGGTTGACTACGCCAGGAATAAGAATGAACTGACCACCGAAGAATGGATCAGTGTCATGCAGCAGGCCCGTGAGATGGGCGCGGCACAACTGGGTTTTTCCGGCGGTGAACCTCTGCTGCGTGATGACCTGGAGATATTGATTGCCGAAGGACGACGGCTGGGTTT
>JBEBTQ010000420.1:0-3238 GCA_040393685.1 Advenella kashmirensis
ATAGAGCACGTGGAAACCCGTATCCGGGAACTGACTCAGCTCAAAGCGCAACTGGCCTCGCTGCGACAGCGCTGCACCGGACCTCACGACGTTAAAAATTGCGGCATCTTTCAGCAGCTGCAAACCGCCGAGATGGACAGCCCGCATATCCACGGCCATACCCACCTCTGAGTCAGAGGCAACACGCAGCGCCGGCGTAATTGGGCATGGCCTTCAGGCACGCCTGATGGCCGTCGAGTCCTTTGCAGCGGTCAAACGCCGGGAACCATCAGAAACTGTGCCTCGGAATGCGGCTCGCGAATGGCCTTGGCTGCCTGATACTCCGCAGAGTTATAAAACGCTCTGGCGTGCTCTTCATCTGGAAATTCCACCACGACCACACGTTGATGCTCCGGCGGCCCCTCCAGCGTAACCGGCGAAGGGCAACGCACCAGAAACCGCCCGCCGTGGGCAGCAACGATAGCGGGCGTAAGCGCAGTATAGGCTGCGTAGCCTTCGGGATCATTTACTTGTACCCGGACGATCATATAGTACGACATCGTAAAAGCGCTCCTGAAAACGAAGCGCCCCGCTCAAGGCGGGGCGGCGCAATGGATTCACCTATCCATATTGTCGAACATTATTTTATACATTGCGCCCGAAGATATTACTGATTAATAGGAAATCGCATCATCAGGGATAACCCTTGATTTTCAAAAAATGATGCAAGTCCCGCACAAAATAAAACTGCGTTCTGCTGTATCGACGCATCGAATACAACAGAACGCAGATGATATTGTGGCTATTGGCAGACAGCCCGGGAGGCTGTCCGGCACCACAAGCCTTAACCGAAACGACCCGTGATGTAGTCTTCGGTTTCCTTACGTTTTGGCTTAACGAACATTTGTTCAGTTTCGCCGAATTCCATCATTTCGCCCAGGTACATATACGCTGTGTAATCAGAGCAACGTGCAGCCTGTTGCATATTATGCGTCACGATGGCAACCGTGTAGTCTTTTTTCAATTCGGTAATCAGCTCTTCGATCTTGACCGTAGAGATCGGGTCCAGCGCAGAGCATGGCTCGTCAAGCAACAGCACTTCAGGCTTGATGGCAACACCACGTGCGATACACAAACGTTGCTGCTGACCACCGGACAAGCCGCTACCGCTTTGGCCGAGTTTGTCTTTTACTTCATTCCACAGCGCCGCTTTGGTCAGCGCCCACTCTACCCGCTCGTCCATCGCTGCTTTGGACAGACGCTCAAACAGCTTAACGCCAAAGGCCACGTTATCGTAAATGCTCATTGGGAACGGAGTAGGCTTCTGGAATACCATGCCAACCTTCGCACGCAACAGGGAAATATCCTGCGATGTCGTCAGCAGATTCTCGCCGTCCAGATTGATTTCGCCTTCGGCGCGCTGGCCTGGATACAGCTCGTACATGCGGTTGAAGGTACGCAGCAGCGTAGACTTACCACATCCGGATGGACCGATGAATGCGGTAACCTTGTTTTTCGCGATCCGGATGTTCACGTCTTTGATAGCGTGAAACTTTCCATAGTAGAAGTTCAGATTTTTGACTTCAATCTTTGTCTGGTCAATCGTAACCAAGTTTTCCATGTGTGTCTTCCTGACGAATACTTTAATTTAGGGATCGCTGACTATTTTTTGCCAAACATGTTACGGGCGACAATGTTAAGTGCCAGCACCAGCAATGTGATCAGTGTAGCGCCTGCCCAGGCCAGTTCGTTCCAGTCCTTGAATGGGCTGGCAGCATATTGGTAGATCACTACCGGCAGGTTGGCCATTGGCGCATTCATATTCCAGCTGGTGAACTGATTGGACAATGCCGTAAACAGCAGCGGTGCCGTTTCACCGGCAATACGGGCCACAGCCAGCAGAACGCCTGTCAAGATACCAGACATGGCTGCTTTGTAGCAGATCATTGTCACCACGCGCCATTTAGGGCAACCCAGCGCAGAGGCGGCTTCACGCAGGCTGTTAGGCACCAGTGCCAACATATTATCTGTGGTACGCACCACCACAGGGATAACCAGAATCGCCAGGGCGAAGGAACCCGCCCAGCCTGAGTAATGGCCCGCGTTGGCAACCACAATGGCGTAAATAAACAGACCGATCACAATGGATGGCGCAGAGAGCAGCACGTCATTCAGAAAGCGGGTTGCCGGTGCCAGCCAGCCGCGCTGACCGTATTCAGCCAGATAGGTGCCGGCCAGAATACCGATAGGTGTACCAATGCCGGTACCCACTGCTGACATGAGCACGGAACCGATCAATGCATTGTCCAGCCCGCCAGCCTCGCCCGGGCCGGGCGTTTTTTCAGTAAACAGCGTGAATGAGAGCGAACCGCCCCCTTTGACAGCCAGCGTGAACAGAATCCAGATCAGCCAGAAAAGACCGAAAAGCAGCGCTGCGGACGACAAGGCCAGCATGATCTTGTTGCGCATATGGCGACGACGATAGATCCAGTTGCCCGGATGAATAGCCGTATTGGCCTGTGAAGGTGCTGCTGTGGCAGTTGTTGCAGATGTTGTGTTCATGATTTATCTCTTGAGCCCCGTGATCAGGATTTTTTACCTTCGGCCGCTTGCATTCTCAGCAACATGAGGCGCGAAGCCATCAGTACCACGGTTGTGATCAGGAACAGAATCAGACCCAGTTCGATGAGGGAAGATTTCTGCAGGCCGGCCGCTTCATTAAATTCGTTGGCAATAGCCGAAGCGATGGAGTTGGATGGATCGAAAACACTGCCGGGCAAACGGAACGAGTTACCGATCACGAACGTGACCGCCATGGTTTCGCCCAGCGCACGACCAAGACCCAGCATGATGCCGCCGATAACCCCGGTTTTTGTGTATGGAAGCACAACGCGCCACATCACTTCCCAGGTTGTGGAACCCAGGCCGTAGGCCGATTCCTTGAGCATGGGGGGAACAACTTCGAATACGTCACGCATAACCGACGCAATATATGGAATAACCATGATGGACAACACCAGGCCGGCTGTAAACAGACCGATACCAAAAGGTGCGCCCTGGAAAAACTGGCCGATAAACGGGATGCTGCCAAACACTTCGATCAGCGTGGGCTGAACGTACTGTTGAAAGATAGGCACAAAAACGAACAAACCCCACATACCATAAATAATGGAGGGGATCGCTGCCAGCAACTCAACTGCCGTACCCAGCGGGCGACGCAGCCAGGTTGGCGCTAATTCGGTAAGAAACATGGCAATGC
>JBEBTQ010000421.1:0-3219 GCA_040393685.1 Advenella kashmirensis
CTTGTGCATTTCGCTACACGTTACACATTAAAAATCATATTGAGACTAGTGAAAACCCTAGCGACTATCAGGAACGGTCAGGAGAATCTTACAAAATTTGTCTGACTTCACGATATTTCAGTCGTAATAGAGGGGTATGTAATAAATATAAAAACGAATTATTACATTCACACACAAAGTAATTTTGTGTGTTTTGGAATTAATATTTCCGATGATCACGAATTTTGCGAATCATTTGTGACTCGCGGACATATCCGCTCACCGGATTTACAGAACGACAAAGGTGGGCACCAAAAAAATAAGGGCGTCAATTACGACGCCCCTTGTTTATCTGACATTCTGCGGTAACCACAGCACCAGTTCCGGTAGCCAGTAAATAATTAGCACACCGACAATCATCAGGCAGAACATCGGCATCGATACTCGTGCAATGTATGGCAATTCTATTTTGGTCATGCCCGACAGCACAAACAGGTTAAAGCCCACGGGCGGGGTGATTTGCGCCATCTCGATGACAAAGATAAGGAAGATGCCAAACCAGACCAGATCCAGCCCTGCCGCCTCTACGGTGGGCAGAAGCACGCCAATCGTAAGGACCACCATGGAAATACCATCAAGAAAGCAGCCCAGGATAATAAAGAACACCATGAGTGCCAGAACGAGGCCGAACTGTGACAGTCCCAGCGAAGCGATCCATTCGGCAAGCGAGCGTGGCAGTCCGATATAGCCCATGGCCAGCGTAAGAAACTGCGCACCGGCAAGAATCAGGGCAATCATGCAGTAAAGGCGCGTTGCCCCCAGCAGTGATTCCTTGAATGTGGTCCAGTTCATGGATCCTTGCAGCAGGGAAAGAATAAAGGAACCCACCACACCCACGGCTGCCGCCTCGGTTGCCGTTGCAATACCTGTATAGATAGAGCCCAGCACTGCAACAATAAGCAGGACGACCGGAATCAGATAGCGCGACTCGGCGATTTTTTGCCGAAACGTAAGTTTGCTTTCTTCCTTGGGGATGGCGCCTGGGTGCAGCAGCGACCAGACGATGATGTAGCCCATGAACAGGCCGGCCAGCAGAATCCCCGGAACCACACCTGCAATAAACAGACGCGAGATGGAAACATTGGCGGCAACGCCATACACGATCATGATGATGGACGGCGGGATCAGCAATCCAAGCGTGCCCGCACCAGACAAGGTTCCCAGCACCTGATCATCGGGATACCCGCGACGCTTGAGCTCGGGAATGGTCATTTTCCCGATGGTTGCGCAGGTTGCCGCGGACGAACCTGAGACGGCCGCGAAAATGGCGCAGCCAATAATATTGGTGTGCAGCAATTTACCCGGCAAACGATTGAGCCACGGCGCCAGTCCCCGGAACAGATCGGTGGACAGGCGCGAGCGGAACAGGATTTCGCCCATCCACAGAAAGAGTGGCAATGCGGTCAGTGTCCAGCTGGACGCCGCGCCCCAGATGGTCAGGGACATGGCGTCGCCCGCGGGTCTGGAGGAAAACAGCGCCATGGTGAGCCAGGCACAACCTGACAGTGTGAGTCCGACCCAGACGCCCGCACCCAGAAAGCCAAAGATGGATATCAGCAGGACAATAATGACAAGTGAATCATTCATAATACTTTCCGCGCATGACTGCGCAAATATGACGTAAGCCAGGCCGGCCGCGTCAACACGGACGGCTCACGGCGACGTCGGGATTCAGGTCTGCATGGAGACAGGTTCTTCCTCTGTACTGGAGTAACCTTTTCTCAGAGAGCTGACAAATTCATCTGCAATGGCGATGCAGAAAAGCACACAACCCACAGCCATGCCCAGCTGCGGTATCCATAGTGGCGTTGCATCTTCTCCTGTAGACAGATCGTTATAGCTGTACGAATCCATGACAAGTTTGATACTGAACCACGCCAGCGCACCCGAGAGAATGATGGCAATCACAAGTGTGAATAGATTCAGATAATGACGACCTGCAGGTTTGAGTGCGGAGAGGATCAGCGTGACCCGGATATGCTCATTCTTGCGGAAGGTACTGGCCAATGCCAGAAAACCCGCCGCGGCCATGGAATATCCTGCATAGGCATCCAGCCCAGGGAAATTCGTTCCCATCTGCCGGATGATAATGGACCAGAGCACAAACACCAGAATGCCAATCATGAACAGGCCGGCAAGCCAGCCTGCTCCTTCATACAAAGCGTCAAGAAATCGTCTCATTTTGACTTGTAGTCTTTCAGCAGTTGCTCACCATCAGCACCCGCTTTTTTGGTCCAGTCTGCAATCATGCTTTCGCCGATTTTCGTCAGACCAGCCACCAGTTCCGCGGAAGGTGTGATGACTTTCGTGCCGTTCTTTTCAAGCTGCTCGTTATACCATTTCGTTTTTTCCTGAGACAGCGCCCAGCCACTTTTCTCGGCTTCGGCAGCCGCATCCAGCAAGGCCTTGCGCTCTTTGTCATTGAGCGCGTCAAAGGCACGTTTGTTCACGATCACGGCATTTTTGGGCAGCCAGGCCTGCGTGTCGTACAGTTTTTTAAGATACTCATAGGTTTTGGTATCGTACCCGGTAGAGCCTGAAGACATATAAGAATCCACCACACCTGTCGCCAGGGCCTGTGACAGCTCGGCCTGCTGAATCGTTACCGGATGAGCGCCCACTGCCTGAGCGATTTTGGAGGTCACCGGACTGTAGGCGCGCCATTTGAGGCCCTTCATATCCTCTACAGTGTTCAGCGTTTTATTGGTATAGATGCCCTGAGGAGGCCAGGCCACGGCGTACAGCAGCTTCATGCCCTGCGAGGCCAGTTTCTTTTCCAGATAAGGCTTCTGGGCCTGATAGAGTTTCCAGGCCTGTTCATAGCCGGTAGCCAGGAATGGCAGACCGTCCAGTTCATAGATGGGGTCTTCGTTGGCGAAGTTGCTCAGCAAAATTTCGCCGGCCTGAGCCTGATTGCCCTGCACTGCCCGCTTGATTTCCGGCGCCTTGAACAGCGACGCATTGGAATGAATGGTGATCTTGAATTCGCCATCTGTCGCATCTGACACGGCCTTGGCAAATTTATTATCGATTTCCGTGTGGAAATTGGAGTCCGGGTAGGCGGTGGGCAGATCCCATTGCGTGGCGGCGAAGGCGTTCACGCCGAAAAGCGCAGAAGCAAGTGCGGTCAGGGCCAGGGCTTTATTATTCATGGAGTGTCCTTACAAATAAGAAATAAGG
>JBEBTQ010000422.1:0-3210 GCA_040393685.1 Advenella kashmirensis
CCATGCCGTTATTTTCAGGCAGGGCCGACAGTTTGAATGAATCATCCAGCGTACCTGAACCGAAAAGGATCGCAGCAGGAGACGCGCCTACCGCTTTGCTGACAGGTCTCTCAGTTACCTGGCGCAGATCAGGGTCATACTGATATACGGTTTTCCCGTCTGAGATGACGCTTTGTGCATAGGGTTTGGTGACGCTCCAGTTGAATTTGCCAGGCCGCTGGAACGAGAAAGTGCCCGTCTGAGCAGCCTTGTTTTTACCCTTGCCACCCGAGGTTTTCTGGGCAAACTCGCCACTTGCCGATTTGACCTGGGCCACAAAGTCTTTCAACTGCTGACGCGCATCCGTTTGCGTGGTGTTGTGCACGCCCGGAATTTTTTCGAAAGTGACGCCCTCAAGTGAAGTTGACAGACCGGCGTCCGGATTCATCATGTCGGAATTGACCTTGATATCCTGGGCGACGCTTACGGCGGGAACCGCCATTACCAGGGAAAGGCAGACCGCAAGAACAGATTTTTTCATGAATGGACTCCTGTTGTTATTGATTCCCGCAGCCGGCCCGTACCGGTATCTGCGAAAGAATCATGGCCCTGTTTTACCACTAATTCGGCCACACAGGATGTAACAAAACCGTAAATACAATTGCGCCGCTGAAACTCTCGCAGCGCAGATGCCCCCGACTAACTGCAGGAGACCGCCCCGAATCATACGAGGAAAGCCCCGACTGATGAAGAGGATTTCCTCACGATTCGAATAATGCTCTGATTAACCCTCAGGCTCTTCCTGTCCGGCAGGTACCAGAATTTCGCGATTGCCATTCGATTGCATGGTGGACACGATTCCGGACTGTTCCATTTGCTCAAGTAACCTTGCCGCGCGGTTATAGCCAATGCGCAGGTGACGCTGTACAGAGGAAATGGATGCACGACGGTTTTTGAGCACGACGGCCACAGCCTGATCATAGAGCGGATCGGATTCGTTATCGGTAAAGCCTGTGACACTACCAACGCCATCACCCGTTTCGCCCGCAACGCCGCCTTCCAGAAGACCATCAATGTAGTCTGGTTCGCCCTGCTCTTTCAGGTAGTCAACGACACGGTGAACTTCATCGTCGTCCACAAAGGCGCCGTGAACACGGTTCGGCAGACCGGTGCCCGGTGGCAGATAAAGCATATCGCCCTGGCCCAGCAGTGTTTCCGCGCCCATCTGATCCAGAATCGTACGCGAGTCAATTTTGGAAGAGACCTGGAAAGCAATACGCGTTGGAATATTCGCCTTGATGAGGCCCGTAATGACATCCACGCTGGGGCGCTGCGTTGCCAGAATCAGGTGAATCCCCGCAGCACGCGCCTTTTGCGCCAGTCGGGCAATAAGCTCTTCAATCTTTTTACCCACAACCATCATCAGATCGGCCAGCTCGTCGATAACCACCACAATCATGGGCAGCGTTTTCAGCGGCTCAGGTTCTTCGGGTGTGAGCGAGAACGGGTTGGGAATGGTTTCGCCTTTTTTGGCGGCCTCACGGATTTTGCTGTTGAAACCGCTGATATTGCGCACGCCCATTTTGCTCATGAGCTTGTAGCGCTTTTCCATTTCGCCCACACACCAGTTCAGCGCATTGGCGGCCTGCCGCATGTCGGTCACCACGGGGGCCAGCAGATGCGGTATCCCTTCATAAATGCTCATTTCCAGCATTTTCGGGTCAATCAGAATCAGACGAACCTGGCTTGCATCGGCCTTGTAAAGCAGCGAGATGATCATGGCATTGATCCCCACTGATTTACCGGAACCGGTAGTACCCGCCACAAGCAGGTGCGGCATTTTTGCCAGATCGGCCACCACCGGATTACCGGCAATATCCTTGCCCAGCGCCATGGTCAGCACAGAGGCATTGTCGTGATAGGTTTTGGAGCCGATGATCTCGGACAGCCGCACCATCTGACGTCGAGGGTTAGGCAGTTCCAGACCCATCAGGCTTTTTCCGACAATGGTCTCGACCACACGAATACTGACCAGACTGAGCGCACGTGCCAGATCCTTGGACAGATTGACGATCTGGCTTCCTTTGACACCGGTAGCCGGTTCAATCTCGTAGCGCGTAATTACCGGTCCGGCCTGGGCGGACACCACTGCGACCTGAACGCCGAAATCACGCAATTTTTTCTCAATCAGGCGAGAAGTGTATTCAATGGTTTCCGGCGAGACGGATTCAACGTTCTCTGCCGCCGGATCCAGCAATTCCAGCGCCGGCAGTTCGCCGCTGGCGTTCTTGGGTGGTTCAAAAAGCGTACGCTGTTTTTCTTTCTGAACGCGTTCGCTGGTAGGAAAAACAGTAATTTGCGGCTCGATACGAACCGGCGTTTCGTGCACCAGTTGCTCTTTCTGCACCACCACCTGTTCTTCGCGGGCCACCTGGGCAATTTCACCCACTTTGCGATCCTGGCGTGCGGTTTTCAGATTGACCACAGCAGTGATGACCCGCTGAATGCCGGAGCCGATTTTCTCTGCCAGTGACAGCCAGGAGAAGTCCAGGAAAAGCCCCAGACCCAGAATGACCATGAAAAACAGAATAAGCACTGCGCCAGGCACACCTACAGCAGTGGAAAAGACGGAACTGATATAACCGCCCAGCACACCACCGGCACCCCCTGGCAATTGCGCCCCAATATGGGCAAGCTGGCTCGCCTCAAAACCCATGGAGCCGACAAACAACAGGGCGAAACCAACGCCCTGCTCCCAATGCACACGAGGCAGCGCGGCATCGGACTTGGCCACGATGCGATTCATGAGCACCTTGTAGCCTACCCACATGCGCTTAAGGCACAGGGCAACAAACCACCAGGCAGACAGCCCGAACAGATATAACAGAATATCGGATACATAGGCACCGACCGCACCCAGGCGGTTATGGACCAGTGTTGATGAGGATGTGCTGACCCAGCCCGGATCATTGGGATGCCAGGTGAACAACATGACCGACAGGGCGGCCGCCAACGCCGCATACAGAACCCATTTGGCCTCTGTAAACATGGAAGCCAGACGACTGGGTTCAGCATTCTGTGCGTTGCGCGAATTCCTGGCGGAAGACTTGGAGCCCGCATTACGTGTGTTGCGGGCGGAGCGAGTGGAGACGGTATTTGAAGTGCGTGCCATAACAATAAATTCGGTCAATAAAGCATTATAGCTTATTGATATTAAATGTTATTTATATT
>JBEBTQ010000423.1:0-3209 GCA_040393685.1 Advenella kashmirensis
CAGCTGCATCGTTGTGATGGCAGTCATGATGGCGGCAACACCGATGCCGGTCAGGATCAGACGGGTGGATGACAATTTATCTTTTCTGCCCAGCAAATAAACCAGCCCTCCGCCGATCATGCCGCCGGCCATTGCCACAGGAGGCAGCCAGAATGCGCTGATGGAAGAGACGCCTGCGGTGATGAACGAGACCGCAGCGGCGGAAGCACCGCCGGTGACGCCCATCACATCCGGAGAGGCCAGCGAGTTACGCACCATTGTCTGAAACAGAAGCCCCGCTACGGCCAGAGCACTACCCGTCATGAAGGCCATCAACATTCTTGGCATACGCAGGATCTGCACAATAAATGCGTTCTCGGCGATGTCTCGGCTGCCTAACGCCTGAACCAGGGCCATCGCAGACAGAGGATATTTGCCTGAGGCCAGCGAAGCACAGGCGATCAAAACAGTGATAGTCAACAGGATCGCAATAACATGCAATGATTTCACCTGAAATTGCCTGGAATACCAGGAGGTTTGCACCCTCACCCACTTATCCATTGCGCATCCCCCGCCTGACCAGATAAATGAAAAAAGGAGCACCCAGGCATGCCGTTACCACACCTAAAGGCACTTCCTGTGGGTTCAGCAGCGATCGCGCCAGTATATCGGATGCAAGCAAAAGCAGCGCACCGACAATGGCGTAGCCTGGTAAAAGCCAGCGAAAATCACTGGGTAGAAGACTGCGAGTCAAATGAGGCGCAAGAAGACCGATAAAAGCGACATTTCCTGCAAGCGCAACCGCGACACCAGCCAGAACGATAACAATGATGCCTGTCAGCGCCCGAATAACAAGTGTGTTTTGTCCAAGCGCACGAGCGACAATTTCACCGGCTACCAGAATATTGATATGTCTGGCCAGCACCAGGCTTGCGACGAAGACCACGGCGAGATACGGAGCAGCTATCCGCACATCCTCTACCCTGCGTCCTGCAACTGAGCCTGCTATCCAGAACAGAATGTTGTCCAGTCCGTCCTGATCAACAATAAGCACAATCTGAGTCAAGGAAGTGAGCAATGCAGTGACGGCAATCCCTGCAAGCACCAGCCTGAGTGGACTGAAATGATGATTCCTCATCATGCCAATGGATAACACCAGTCCGCCTGCCGCGGCGGCACCGGCAAATGCCAGTTGCATTACAGTTGTGATCGACTCTGCCCCGAAGAATGGCACGAGCAAAACAATGAAGAATACGGCCCCCGCATTGATGCCGAACAATCCCGGAGATGCAACAGGATTCCGCGTCAATGCCTGCATCAACCCACCTGCAACGGCCAGACTGGCACCTACGACCACGGCCACTACGGTACGAGACAGGCGCGTGGTGTTAACCAGGACATGATCGATATCAGACAGATCCGGATGAAAAATGGCTTGCACGACTTTGGACAGGGGAATGAATGATTTATCGATAGTCAGACTTAACACACATAAGAGAATCAGTACGACAAATCCCAGAACCAACACCAGTCCAGGCCTGATCGATATGACTGCCCTGCCCGCCATCATTCTCTTCCCGATGGAAGCAAGAGTTTCTTCTCCAGCTCATCCAGCATCAGATAGGCACTTTGAATACCGCCCGCCAGACTCCAGATGACGGTATCGACCAGGTGCACCTGACGATGTTTCACTGCCGTTAACTGTTTCCACAATAAATGTCCGGACCAGTCTTCATAATTTCGGCGGGCGATCGCATTGTCAGTTCTCAGCATGACAAAGAAAATATCAGCGTCGATAACCGGAATACTTTCTCGGTTCGTCAGCTTCATAAGCGACCATCTCGATTGCGCAAGTTTTGGCGGAACTTTGAAACCCAGTTCTGACAATATCGATCCTGCGAAACTGTTCGCCAGGTAAACACGAACGTGATCGCTTCTAAAGTCCAGTACCGCTGCGGTTAGCGGCCATCGCGTTCTGAATTTCTCCTGCAGTGCCTTCCGATCTTTGGTAATACGGTGATCGAACTGATTCAGTAATGCCTCTGCCCTCTCTTGTCTACCCAGTGCGGAGCCAATCAGTCTGGTATTTTGCCTGAACGAAAATATGTCTTTTGCCGCCACGGTGGGGGCAATATACGAAAGCAAATCATGGATGCGTTCATTGCGAAACGCTGACGCAATGATCAGATCAGGCCTGAGTTTGGCGATATCTTCAAGATTGGGCTGGGTTTCCAGTCCTATCACAGTTGTGTTGCTCAGGCGTTGGCGCAAATAAGGATAAATGGGCTTGTCCAGCCAGGACTCCACCGTTCCAACCGGAGTCACGCCCAATGCAAGTGTGATATCTGCGGCTCCCTGAAACAGCGTTACCACGCGCTGTGGCGGCGAAGAAATGCTGGTTTGACCCAAAGCATGTGTAACGATCACCGACGTATCGGCTGCCACGGATTGATTCAGCAGACTGATGGGCAGACCCATAAGCAGACTGACGGCGAACAGGATAGGCAGCTTTTTTAAAAGCTGCCCTATTCCCCAATTTTCCGAACCATGTCGTTCGTGTATATGCACTGGTTAAAACCGCTATCTATGGCTACCAACGATGGGTATAACTGACATTCAGAACCGCACCAGCGGCCGGCAAGCGGCTGGTATTGTTACTGTTTCTCATCAATTGGCTGTATAGCGGATAGTAGTGGCGATTTAGCAGATTCTGAACTCCAAAGGTCACTTTGTTTTTGTCATCGATATTCCAGCGACTGATCACGTCCACCGTTGTATAGCCTGAGGTCTCCCAGCGTCCGAAGCTGGTCTTTTCATCCAGACGATAGTCTTTCGAAGCAAAATACGTTGCCTGCAGGCGATGCGACCATTTCGGAGATGGTGTGTATTCGACATACGCAGTGAGTTTCAGCGGTGGAATCCGATAGCCGGTCATATTCTGATAGCTGTCTTTGCCTTCGGGTTTCTCTTCACCCTTCATCCAGGTGAAAGTACCTCCCAGGGCCCACTCATCGTTGTCGCTGAAGTAATCTATCCCCCCTTCCACACCAAAAATGCGCTCTTTGGTTCGCTGCAGAATCAGGCCGTTATCAAAGCTCTGTAATGCACCAAGGTCAGAGCTGGATCGGAACACCGCCAGATTGGCGGCTACATTGGAGAATTTTCCTCGCCACCCTAGTTCAATCGTATCGGTCTTGACCGGCTTGAGATTGGACGAATCAAAGTTGAAT
>JBEBTQ010000424.1:0-3206 GCA_040393685.1 Advenella kashmirensis
CCTGCGGTCAGGAAGGTCACCAGCGCGGCGCGATTCTGTTCCTTGAGCTGGGCGAAGCGTTGTTGCAGGCGACTCATGATTGTTGCTCCTTCTCTTTGCTATGCTGCATCACGGTTTGCATATCCTTATCTCCACGACCGGACAGGTTCACCACCATCAAATGATCCTTTGGCAGTGTCGGTGCCTGTTTGAATGCCTCGGCCAGTGCGTGGGCACTTTCCAGTGCGGGAATAATGCCTTCGAGCCGACAACACTGATGCAGGGCGTCCAGCGCCTCGTCATCTGTAATCGCGGTATATTGCACCCTGCCGGTGCTGTGCAGCCAGGCATGCTCGGGGCCAATGCCCGGATAATCAAGACCAGCTGAAATCGAATGCGCATCAATGATCTGGCCGTCATCATTTTGCAGCAGGAACGTGCGGTTACCGTGCAGCACGCCCGGGACGCCACCGTTGAGACTGGCTGCGTGCTTGCCGGTTTCAATGCCGTGACCCGCCGCTTCCACACCAAAGATATTCACATTTTCATCATTCAAAAACGGATGAAACAGGCCAATCGCATTGGAGCCGCCGCCAACGCAGGCAACCAGGGAGTCCGGCAAACGACCCTCCTGAGCCATGATCTGTTCGCGCGTCTCTTTGCCGATCACGGCCTGGAAGTCACGCACCATGGTGGGATAAGGATGCGGCCCGGCAACGGTCCCAATCAGATAATAGGTGGTATCGACATTGGTCACCCAATCGCGCAGCGCCTCATTCATGGCGTCCTTCAGTGTACCCGTACCGGCAGTCACCGGAAGGACTTCAGCCCCCAGCAATTTCATACGAAATACATTGGCCTGCTGCCTATCAATATCTGTACTGCCCATGTAGATGACGCATTCCAGACCGAACCGTGCCGCCACTGTGGCAGTTGCGACGCCGTGCATGCCAGCGCCGGTTTCAGCAATAATTCTTTTCTTGCCCATGCGACGGGCCAGCAGAATCTGACCGATGCAATTGTTGATTTTGTGCGCGCCCGTATGATTGAGTTCTTCACGCTTAAGATAGATTTTGGCGCCTCCAAAGTGCTCAGTCAGGCGTTCGGCGTAATATAAAGGACTGGGGCGTCCCACATAATCGCGCTGGAAGTAAGCCAGCTCTTTTGCAAATGCCGGATCATCCTTCGCCTTTTCGTATTCAGCAGCCAGCGCATGAATAAGCGGCATCAGGGTCTCGGCGACGTACTGTCCGCCGAACTCGCCAAACATTCCTGCCGGATCTGCGTTTGTACTCACTGAAGCCATTGCATTTGTACTTGTTGAAGCCATTGTTGTGCATTCTCCTGTTTGCGTCATGCCAGAATCGGGACTTGAGCCCGGCCGCGCGTTTTCATGAATAGAGCATAGGCGATCTGCTTTGGAAAAAAAAGCGATAAAATTGAGTCAATACGTCAGTTTAAATCACATATTGAACAAATCATGTCCCGAGACATCCCTCCTCTCAATGCCTTACGCGCCTTCGAAGCGGCTGCAAGATTGCAGAGCGTCAGCAAGGCAGGCGAAGAACTTCATGTGACCCACGGCGCCATCAGTCGCCAAATTCGGGCGCTTGAATCGTTTCTGGGGACGACCCTTTTTGAGAAAGATGGCAGAGGCGTAAAACTCACAGATTCCGGAATACAGCTACGCGATGCGACGGCGGCTGCCTTTGACCGCATTCGTCATACCTGTGCAGATATCCGCGTTAAAGCAGATGATGGCCCGTTTGTGCTGGCGTGTCCGGGCAGTCTGCTGGCTCGCTGGTTTATTCCACGACTCGACAGACTGAACCGTGACCTGCCGCAATTGCGTTTGCAATTGACTGCCGGCGAGGGAGAACTGGACCCGCGCAATCCTGGCGTCAATGCGACACTGTGTTTTGCCGCTGAACCCTGGCCTGACGATATGACGGTCTATGATCTGGGTGCGGAACAGATCGCTGCGGTAATCAGTCCGCGACATACCAGTTACGATGAACTGGCAAACGCACCCATCGAAGCGCTGCTTTCGCAGCCATTGATGTACCCTGCCACGCGCCCGCAAGCGTGGAACCAATGGGCACATGCGCACGGCTTACCGGCAGATCAGCTCAGGCTGGGAACGGCATTTGAACATCTGTACTATCTTCTGGAGGCCGCCACCGCTGGTCTAGGGGTCGCGATTGCACCTCAGCAGGTGGTCGCGGATGATCTGGCAGCGCATCGGCTGGAAGCGCCCTGGGGATTTGTACAGACAACAGCCAGACTCAGCCTCTGGGTGCCCCGCAACCGCGCTGATCAACGATCTTCCGCACTGGCGGCATGGCTGAAGGCAGCGCTGGGCGCAGACCCAGGGGAGCAATCGTGATTTACCGTCTGCTTGCAGATCTGGTCCTGATCACGCATTTTGCGTTTATTCTGTTTGCGATTTTCGGCGGCTTGCTTGTGCTGTGGAAGTTTCGGATTATTCTGCTGCATTTGCCCGCGCTGCTGTGGGGTGCGTTTATCATCTCAACAGGCGGCATTTGCCCGCTGACGCCGCTGGAGAACTATTTGCGGGCGTTTGCGGGACAAGCGGCCTATAGCGGCAGCTTTCTGGAGCACTACCTGCTGATGGCCATCTATCCGCCAGGGCTGACCCGGCCAATCCAGATTGCACTGGCGGCGGGACTGATTATTTTGAATGTGATTATTTATATTCTGGTTTTTGCCAGAAGAAAACGATAGTCACCACAGGGTCGCGCCAGAACCACGAATGCAATTAAGCTTGAGCCAGACTGCAGACACCAATTTTCATGGATGATAATGATGAATCGTAAAGCACTTGTCCTTTTCTCGGGAGGACAGGATTCAACGACCTGCCTGGCATGGGCATTGAACAATTACCAATATGTGGAAACCATCGGCTTCAGCTATGGCCAGCGTCATGCCGTGGAAATCGACTGTCGGGATCAGGTAATTGAACAATTTCGTCTGCAGTTTCCCGAATGGAGCAGCCGCCTGGGCGACGATCATATGCTGGATCTGTCGGTCCTGGGCCAGATCAGCGACACCTCTCTGACTCAGGACAAGGCCATCGAATTTGAAAAAAGCGGACTGCCCAATAGTTTTGTCCCGGGACGAAATCTGCTGTTTTTCAATTTCGCCGCGGCATTGGCCTACCGCCGTGGCCTGGAAGTACTGGTTGGCGGCATGTGCGAGACCGACTA
>JBEBTQ010000425.1:0-3202 GCA_040393685.1 Advenella kashmirensis
CAATTCGGTACCGAGTTCCTGCGTCACTTTGGCGATGTCCTGGCCGTCGATGGCGACCGTCCCGATGTGAGCTTTCAGGAAAAGGGCTATCTGTTTCTTTCCACTCCCGGGGGCGAGGCTGTCATGCGTGAAAATAATGCGCTGCAGCGAAGCCTGGGTGCCGATATCGTTTTGAAAACGCCGGCCGAATTGCAAGCGGCGTGGCCGTGGCTGAATGTGGATGACCTGGCGCTGGGCTCCTACGGCGTGAGCGGTGAAGGCTGGCTGGATGCCTATGGCATGATGCGCGCCTTCCGTCGCAAGGCCATCGCCCAGGGGGTGACCTACCTGGAAGACGAAGTGATTGCCGTCAATAAGAACGGCAGGACGGTGACCGGCGTGACACTCAGAAGTGGCCGGGAAATTGCCTGCGGCACGCTGGTCAATGCGGCCGGCACCGGTGCGGCAGCGCTGTCGGCGCAGGTGGGTGTCGTGTTGCCGCAAGAGTCGCGCAAGCGCTGTGTTTTCTATTTCACCTGCCCCGAAAAAATTGCCGACTGTCCGATGGTGATCGACCCGAGCGGCGCGTATTTTCATCCCGAGGGCGAAGGCTTCATCGGCGGCATACAGCCACCGCCTGAGCAGGACCCGGAATGTTTCGATTATGACGTTCAGCATGAGCTGTTCGATGAACTGCTGTGGCCGATTCTGGCTGCACGTGTGCCGGCCTTCGAGGCCCTGCGCTGCGAGCATGCCTGGGCGGGTCATTACGACTACAACACCTTCGACCAGAATGTGATTCTGGGCTACCACCCCGCTGTAGAAAATATGGTTTACGCTAATGGTTTCAGCGGACATGGTATGCAACAATCTCCCGCTGTTGGACGCGGGCTGGCCGAACTGATTGAATTTGGAAAGTATCGCAGTCTTGATCTGTCGCGTATGAGCTGGGAACGTGTTTTACACAATCAGCCCATCGTTGAGCAGAATGTGTGGTAGTGAAAGAGAGTAGGGCAGTACACCTTCGCGGTGTCACGCGGAATGTTGGTGTAGTGCAAGTTTGTGGTAACTGGTGGTAAGCCGTGTGGCTGGCGTGGGGCCTGTCGCATTACATAAACGGTTTTGCCCTGTGCGGAACCCATGCTCGTCAATCAGGAGAAAAGCATGAATAAAGTGTTGAAGAACGTATTGATTGCAACCGCCCTTACTGCTGCCTTCGGCACGCCGGCGCTGGCTGCAGATGAAATCAAAATTGGCCTGGGTGCTCCCATGACAGGGGGCAGTGCGGCTTTCGGTAAGCAGTTGCAGACAGGCGCACAGGCAGCTATTGATGCCATCAACGCTAAAGGTGGCGTTAACGGCAAGCAGCTTAAACTGGTCACAGCCGATGACGCATGTGATCCCAAGCAGGCGGTCGCCGCCGCCAATCGTCTGGTTGATCAGGAAAAAGTGACTGCAGTGGTTGGCCATTTCTGCTCTTCCAGCACCATTCCTGCTTCCGAAATTTATGACGAAGCCAATATTCTGAATATTACGCCCGCTTCCACCAATCCCAAGGTCACCGAACGTGATCTGTCAACGATTCTGCGTACCTGCGGACGCGATGACCAGCAGGGTGAAGTGGACGCCAAGTTCATGAAGGATGTGCTCAAGGTCAAACGCGTTGCGATCATTAATGACAAGGATACCTACGGTGTAGGTCTGGCCAATGCCACGCGCGATGCGGCTAAGCCACTGGGTATTGAAGTTGTGCTCGAAGACGGTGTGACGCGCGGTGAGCGCGACTACAACGCGCTGGTTACCAAAATCAAGGGCGCCAACGTGGATGCCGTTTTCTTCGGTGGTCTGTATGCTGAAGCCGGTGTGCTGGTCAAGCAAATGCGTCAGCAAGGTCTGAAAACACCATTCATCTCTGATGATGGTATTGCTGATCCGGCCTTCGTAACGGCAGCGGGTGGCGTGCAGAATGCAGAAGGCGTGTACATGAGCTTTCTGAAAGATCCCCGCAACGATCCTGCTTCCAAAAGCGTGGTCGATGAACTGAAAAAAGCGGGCAGTGATGCCGAAGGCTTTACGCTGTATTCCTATGCTGCCGTACAGGCAGTTGCCGCAGCACTGGCTGCCAACAAGGACGTAACAGATGGCACCAAACTGGCTGAATGGCTGAAGGCTAACCCGGTTCCTACCGTTACTGGCAACAAAGGCTGGGATGCAAAAGGCGATCTGAAATCCAATGACTTCGTGCTGTATGTCTGGGATAAAGATGGCAAGTACGTAGAGTACAAGCACTAAGTTTTGAACGGGACGGCGCATGACATCACCATGCGCCGTCTGCATTTCCCGCCTTAACACTTCCAGAAAGCGATGGCTGTTTTTTCGCAAAACACCAGACCTTTGTCTTCACCCTGAAAAGGTACAATCATGGATTGGTATATTCTGGGCCAGCAATTGGTAAATGGCGTCACGCTGGGCGCCATTTACGGCTTGATTGCAATTGGCTACACCATGGTGTATGGCATTATCGGCATGATCAACTTCGCCCACGGCGAAATTTATATGATCAGTGCCTATATCACTGCGATTGCATTTGCCGTATTCACATTTCTTGGCATAGATTCGCTGGCGCTGTCCTTGCTGCTTACCCTCATGGTCACGATGTTTATTACGGGCCTGTATGGCTGGTATATTGAACGCACCGTGTACCGCCCATTGCGTACCACTAACCGGCTGGCGCCGCTGATTACGGCTATCGGGGTTTCCCTGCTGTTGCAAAACTATGTGCAGGTCAGCCAGGGTCCCTATGTGCAGGGCGTGCCTTCGGTTATTCAGGGTGGCTTTACCATCGGGTCAGATACTGGCTTCTTTCAGATTCGCTATATTGATCTGCTGATTGTGGTTGTCAGTTTTATTGCCATGATGATCCTTACCTGGGTGATCCAGAAAACCAGTCTGGGCAGACAATGCCGGGCGGTAGAGCAGGATCGCAAGATGGCGACTATCCTGGGCATTAATACCACCCGAATTATTTCAACTGTATTTGTAATCGGTTCTGTGATGGCGGCGGTTGCCGGCGAGCTGGTCACCTTCAACTACGGTTCCTTTGATTTTCATATCGGCTTCATTCTGGGCATCAAGGCTTTCAGCGCCGCCGTGCTGGGGGGCATTGGGTCATTGCCCGGTGCGCTGCTGGGCGGCCTGATCCGGGGTGTGCTCGAATCGCTAT
>JBEBTQ010000426.1:0-3202 GCA_040393685.1 Advenella kashmirensis
AATTAACTTCAAGACTCTCAGCCGAAGCTGACAATCCGTAGCGCGCAAACATTTCATCGGGCGCATCATTGACGCGCAATAGCATCGCTATCGCTGCTAGCATGCGTTGTTCAATTTCAGGGTTCTTAATCGGATGTCGCTGCATTGGATCAGTTTCCAGGTCGTAAAGCGCCGTGTTGGCTTCCAGCAAAGGATAGCGGCGCGTCATATTTCCTCTGGAGTTGGCCAGAATAGGCAATTTAAGCACCGGAAATCCCTGGGTGAAAGGCATCGGCTCGACCAATTGCGCATCCCGAAACTCTTCGGCTTCAAAAAACGTACGCATGTGTGCTGGCATCAGTGTGTACTGATATAAATCCTCTTCGAACGGTACCTGAGGATATAGAAAGTATGTATAGCGACCGTCGGTATAATTGATCGCAGCACCAAATTGACCATAAATTGCGCCAGGTGTATCTGCATCAGTTCCCCGCAATGGCTTACCATCGCGCATCAGCGACAGCAGGCTATGTCCGGTCACTTCGGACGGAATAGTCTGGTCAAAAATTTCCAGAAATGTGGGCATCAGATCGATGGTCTGCGTTAATGCGGTTTCGCGGTGCGCAGTAATTCCAGTGCTTTCCGGTGCCGCAATCATCAAAGGAATATGTGCCACCTCATTGAAAAAAGGTGGGCGGTTTTTGCCCAGATACTCCTTCTCACCAAGCAGCAACCCGTGATCGGTCGACATGATCAGCCAGGTGTCTTTCCAAAGATTCAGCCTATCAAATTGATCAAGCAACTGGCCAAGATAATGATCACAAGCCAACACCAGAGCGTGATAATTGGCACGCAGCGTTTTCAGCAATTGATCATCAATGTCTACTCGCCCATAACTGGGCCAATCGAATATTTTTCCACCAAGCGCCTCCGGGAAGGCCTGCAGAAAGCGTTCGGGCGCAAAAAAAGGTTCATGCGGATCGAAACATTCCAGATGCAATAACCACTGATCATCAGCATGATGAGATTCCAGGAATGCGTGCGCCGACTCAAAGCACTGGGCTAGCGGGAAGTCACCTCGCTGCTCCAGATAGTCGCGATTGACAAAATAAGGCAGTTTAGCGTTGATGTCAGATGAAAAGTCATGCATCTGCTCGTGATATCGCTGGGCGTAACGATCAGTGGGCGGAGAAATAGCAGGCCGCCACTTGTCTTTTTCCTGTCCACGAATGAACTCCCACGACGAATATCTGCCATGAAAGCCTGCACCGCCATCTTCGAAATAATGATAATGGTCGGTAATCAAATGCGTGTAAATGCCATTGTCGCGCAGTATGCCTGCCAGGGAATGATCAAACGGTTCCAGCGGACCCCAGCCTCGGTGCAGGAAGTTCAATCTGCCCGTCTGAATGTCTCGTCGCGCGGGAAGACACGGCAGGCTCCCCACGAAATGCGAGTCAAACGTCACACTTCTATTGGCCAATCGGTCAAAATTGGGCGTATGTATCTCGCTCATGCCATAACTGGACAGCGCATGACGATTCAGCGAATCAAACAACACAAATACAGCTTTCATGGCGCATCAAATTCCTGTATGAAATATGATATACGATCCATTATATATGAATTTATTACAATCGCAATAGGTTGCCGTATTGTTCCAAGGTTCCAAATCGACCTATCGAGGTGTTCACCCAGGCAATTTTACCCTGGTGAGTCGAGACGTTTTATTGAATCGATTTTACTGACTGATGAATCAAGTCAGCAATATCGATATCATTGATGAGTCAGCCTTTAAATCGGCTATGCAGTCACTGACTCTTCGGCAGCAGACCCGGCCATTTGCTCCTGTCCCCCCAACCACCGCTGTGCATCCAGTGCTGCCATGCAGCCGGTCCCCGCACTGGTGATTGCCTGCCGGTATACGCTATCCTGCACATCACCAGCAGCAAACACGCCTGGCACCGATGTCTGGGTGATGAAACTCTCCTGCCCACCTCGTGTCCGTATAAATCCATTATTCATGGCCAGTTGTCCCTCAAAAAGACTGGTATTGGGCCTATGACCAATGGCGATGAACACACCAGTCCCATTAATACTTTCAATCACACCAGTCTGTGTATTACGCAGGCGCACACCGGTGACGCCGCTAGCATCTCCCAGTACTTCATCCAGTTGCCAAAAGAGTTTCAACTGAACAATACCTGCAGTTTGCTGGCTCATCAATCGATCCACCAATATAGGTTCTGCTCGGAATTGATCGCGTCGGTGCACCAGCGTCACGCTGCGACATAGCTTGGATAAATATAAAGCCTCCTCTACTGCAGTGTTCCCGCCTCCGACCACAAAGACGTCCTGATTGCGATAAAAGAATCCATCGCAAACGGCACATCCCGACACACCGCGTCCCATATATCGCTGTTCACTGGCCAGCCCCAGATACTGAGCCGATGCGCCAGTCGCGACAATCAAAGAATCACATGTGTAAACCTGTCCGCTTTCCCCAGTCAGTCGAAAGGGGCGCACAGACAGATCAACTAGCACAATATGATCTGTAATTATCTGAGTCTCGAATCTTTCAGCATGTTCCTGTAATTTCTGCATCAGTTCAGAGCCCTGAATCCCCTCTGCATAGCCGGGCCAATTTTCTACATCCGTTGTCGTCATCAACTGCCCACCTTGCAACTGGCCAGTGACCAGTACAGGTTGCAGGTTCGCACGTGCCGCGTAAATAGCAGCACTATAGCCGGCCGGCCCGGAACCCAAAATTAGAAGAGAGGCATGCCTGTTCATAGAAATCGTCCTTTTCTGATCAGATTTGCGGTGTGATATGTGCCGCTTTCACGATCGCGCCATAGCGATCAAATTCGGTTTGACAAAAAGCCGCGAAGGCTTGCTGCGACAATACCATGGGCTCAGCCCCTGCCTGCAACAACTTGGAGCGAACATCGGGATCCTCCAGCGCCTTGTTGACGGCCTGATTAATGCGTGCAACGATGCCTACAGGTGTATTGGCCGGTGCCCATACACCGTACCAGGTAGTAATGTCGAAACCCTTGAGCCCTGCTTCGTCGAGAGTAGGTAGTTCTGGTGTGACGTCGGACCGATGCCGCGAAGTGACCCCCAATGCCTTGAGCTTGTGCGAGCGAACAAAGTTAATGGATGAAGGAACACTGTCGAACATCATGTCCACCTGACCACCAATAAGATCGGTCAGCGCCGG
>JBEBTQ010000427.1:0-3195 GCA_040393685.1 Advenella kashmirensis
TCTCCTTCCTTCAGGGAGGGGAGGATGTCAAAAACCTGAATTCGGAGATGACTTGTGAGCGACGTATCTGTATATGACTTTATCGTGATCGGATCGGGTATTGCCGGCGCCTCTGTCGCGTATCAATTGTCCAGGCAGTCTGCACATGTGCTGGTTCTGGAGCGCGAAGCCCATGCGGGTTTTCATTCCACCGGCAGGTCTGCTGCGATGTTTATTGAAACTTACGGTCCACCGCAATTGCAGGCACTGACGCGTGCGTGCCGCCGTTTTTTTGAGTCTGCACAGGATAGCGGATTCACCGATAATCCCGTGTTGCACCCTCGCGGTTGTGTTTACGTGGCGACAAAGGTACAGAAGGCGCTGGCCGATTCCAGCTATCAAACGCTGCTTGCCAGAGCGCCGAACGTGCAATGGCTGAACGCAGAGCAAGTGCTTGAACTGGTTCCCTGCATGAAACCCGATGACCTGTATGGAGGTATCTACGAACACGATGCCGAGGATATCGATGTTGATGTTCTGCATCAGGGCTATCTGAAAGGCATGAAGCGCAATGGTGCTCAGCTGCTGTTTTCGGTTGATATTCGCGCCGGAAGACTGGATAACGGTATCTGGACCCTGGAGAGTCAGGACGGCCGGCAGTTTCAGGCAAAACACATTATCAATGCAGCCGGCGCCTGGGCCGACGTAGTGGCGCAGGCTTGCGGTGTTTCTGCCGTGGGGATTCAGCCGCGTCGAAGAAGTGCATTCACGTTTTCGGCTCCCGCGGACCTGGATTTGAGTCGCATGCCCATGGTATGCGATATCGAGGAAAATTATTATTTCAAACCCGATGCCGGGCAGTTTCTGGGTTCGCCGGCCAATGCCGATGATGTCGAGCCGCATGATGTGGTGCCCGAAGAACTGGATATTGCAACTGGCATTTATTACATCGAAGAGGCCACCACGCTACAAATTCGCAGACCCACCCGTGTCTGGGCCGGCCTGCGCAGTTTCGCGCCCGATGGCAATCTTGTGGTGGGATGGGATCCTTCGAAGCAGGGATTTTTCTGGCTAGTCGGGCAGGGGGGATATGGGATCCAGTCCTGCGACGCCGTTTCGCGACTGGCTGCCGCACTTGCCCTGAATCTGCCAGTGCCAGAGGATTTACTGGAGCAGGGGGTGCAACCCGAACTGCTTGGCCCGGCAAGGTTCGGGCAACTGTCTTAGGCGCCGCAATTCGGGCACCTAAGACGACTTAAGCTTTCTATGCCTTGGCAACCTGTGCTTCCAGCTCTGCCTTCAGTTCTGCAGACAGATCCAGCTGTTTGGCCAGTTCTTCCAGATACGCTTTTTCCATGAAGTTGGTCGTATCGATAATGGAAACGCTCACAGCATACATTTGCGAAGCCAGGTGCGGATCAGTCGCCAGGCTGGCAACGGCTACCGGGTCCACAGGCTTGGCCAGCTCGGCCTTGAGCCAGGCCTGTTCTTCTGGTGTACTGAGTTTGCTGAAGTACTGATCCAGAATGGTCTGCTCATTGTCTTCGATATGACCATCGGCCTTGGCTGCAGCAATAATGGCGGTCAGAATGGCCTTGCTTTGTGCTTCGGCTTTGTCTGCAGGCAACTGATTGATAGGGGTGGGTTCCTGCGCTGCTGTGTTTGCGGTTGCTGTTGCAGCCGCACCGGAAGAGGCCTGCATTTCAGGCTGACGATCCTGCTGGTTTGCCTGCCAGCGTTGGTAGGCGCGATAGGCAACCGTGCCCAGCGCAGCCAGACCGCCGTAGGTGGCCAGTTTGCTATTGGCTTTGTGTCCAACAAGCATACCCAGCACGCCGGCGCTCAGGGTCGTTTTGTCGCTGTCGTTGAGCAGGGAACTCTCGCCGGATGTTGCATTCTTGACTGAGCTTCCTGCCTGATTCATGGCTGATTTACCCGCGTTTAACAGCGATTCAAGTATATTCAGTGTACTCATTTAATTATCCTTATTCAGGGTTGGCGACGGGCCGGAGCGGCTCCGACAGTTACTGTTTAAGTCTACCAAGATTGTCTGCGTGCAGGTCCGGTGCCTGAAGGTATGGAATAAATATTTTCGTTCGACAGGCTGCCTGGGATAAATTGAATCGTAATGTCAGGGCGCGTAGAATAGCCTATTGATTTCAATATGATGGAGAGAGGAAATGCCAAGTTTTGACGTGGTCAGCGAAGCCGAAATGACCGAAGTTCGCAACGCGGTGGATCAGGCCAATAAAGAAGTTTCAACGCGTTTTGATTTCAAGGGATCAGATGCCCGCATTGAGCAAAAGGAGCTGGAGCTGGTTATCTATGCCGATGATGACTTCAAGGTTGCGCAGGTTCGCGAGGTGCTGCTGAACAAGCTTGCCAAGCGGGGCGTAGACCTGCGTTTTCTGGAAAAGGGCAAGGAAGAAAAGATTTCCGGCGACAAGCTCAAGCAGTTCAATACAATACGCAAGGGTGTTACCGGTGATCTGGCCAAGAAAATTGTGCGCATCATCAAAGACAGCAAGCTGAAAGTGCAGGCCAGCATTCAGGGCGATACCGTACGGGTGACAGGCGCCAAGCGCGACACGCTGCAGGATGTTATTGCGCTATTGAAAAAAGAAGTGGCGGATGCGCCGCTCAGTTTCAATAACTTCCGCGATTGATGCTCCGCCACAGTCTTCGCTGATGGCAGAAGGGGTCTCGATTCGGTTAAAAATGGATAATCGGGAACATATGGAGAATCGGGAACATATGAACCGCTGAAGCGTGACTGATCGACGGAAGCAAAAAAAGCCCGCCGGCTGGCTGATCTGATCAGCAGGGCCTGGCGGGCTCTTTCATAATGAGATTGCAGGACAAGGGCGGGGATTCCGACCCGCCGCAACCTGATTATGCAAAATTACATAACACGGCTGCGATATTCGTTGGTACGTGTATCGATTTCGATCTTGTCGCCGATGTTGCAGAACAAAGGTACGGACAGGTCAAAGCCGGTGCTGATTTTAGCAGGCTTCAGAACTTTACCGGACGTATCGCCTTTGACAGCGGGTTCTGTATAAGTAATTTCACGAACAATGATAGTAGGCAGTTCAACGGAAATGGCACGGCCTTCGTAGAATACAACTTCTACGGACATGCCTTCTTCCAGATAGTTCAGAGCGTCGCCCATGCTTTCGGCTTCAACTTCATACTGGTTGTATTCTTCATCCATGA
>JBEBTQ010000428.1:0-3192 GCA_040393685.1 Advenella kashmirensis
GTCTCGGCCAGATCTTTCAGGATGCGCTGCGCCTCTTCGACAAAGGCATGGCCTTCCGGTGTCAGCGTCAATTTGCGCGTGGATCGAATCAGCAATTTGACACCCAGACGCTCTTCCAGTGCATCAATGCGACGCCCCATCATGGCGGGCGCAATTCCGTGCTGCTTTGCTGCAGCCGACAGCGTACCCAGGGTAGCGACTGCGACGAAACTTTCCAGTTGGGTGAAACGATCCATGGCTTGAGCAATCAGTGTTCAGGTCAGAATGACGGAATGGCTATTGTAACGCCGAATGCGCATGCCCTGAGCCGCCGGAACAAACCCACTGGGGCAGTTACCTCCCGCAAAGTCGGTTTTAAAACCGATAGGTGGCGAGCATGCTGAATGTCCAGTCCCGTCTGCCCGCTTCCGTACCATCGGGACCATATGTGAGTTCGCTGAAGGTCGCATCGCCCGAGCTGTCTACGGCGATGATGGAGGAGCAGCGGGTTCCGTAATTGTCGCTGATGATAAAAGGGCTGCTCAGCAATCTCTCACGTTCCAGCGGCAGACCTGTGTCGGGCAGGGCAACATCCGGCGCGGGTGTGGTGTCGTGCAGTAAGGAAAAGACATTATCCATGGCATCGACGGATCGGCCAGGAGAGAGGGCATCCAGCGCATTGCGAAGTCGTTCTGCCTTCGGCCAGGGTGTATCCAGCAGATGATTGGACAGGATATAGCTGCCGCGTCCCAGGGCCACAGGCGGTGCCTCCTGCCGATTGCCCGTGTAATATACGCCGCTGGCGTCGCCGACGATCAGATTGAAGCCGTTATAGGCATCGCCGGTTTTCCAGATATCTTGCGCGTAATCGCAGGCAGACCTGTCGGATTCCAGGAAATCGCTGACGAGCATGCCCCGGGTCGGCGCCTGCGGATTGAATGCTGAGGGATCGCGATAGTTGGTGAGCATGGCAAACCGGCCATTGCGATTGATGCCGAGCCAGGTGCCGCCGCCACTCTGATCCAGTCCTGAAAAAATATCCGGATTGGCATCCCAGGGCGCAGCGGGCAGGGCAGGCCTGTTGTGGAACTCGTCGCGATTCGCTGCGATATACAGAGGCCAGGCCGGGTCTTTTGCGATAGACAAATAGATAATGCACATGAGGCGCTTATGTCTCCGATTTTATTAAAAGACGGCAGGGTCAGGCTTCGGTGCCCGCAACCTGCATCAACAGATTATTGAGTCGAAACAGCCGCTCACGTCTGAGCACCGTCTCCAGCGGTTCTGCCGGCCGGCCGATGGCAACGGCATCGTCAGGAATCAGCGCAAGCAGTTGAACGAAGCGCTCGGGATCGCGCTCGTAGCAGAGCACCAGAAACTCATCGGGGGAAAGCAGCGAGAGGCCATGCTGGCGCAATTCGCTGCGATTGAAGTCGCGCAGATTCCGGGTCAGGATACACGCGCTTTTATCCGGAAACGCGGCAAGCGCAGCCCTACCGGCTGCGATCACGTGGAAGTCTTTAGGGTCACTTTTGGACAGGTCTGATTCAAAGTCATTGACGATACCCATATTGGCCTGCGGAAATGCCTGTTGCATGTCCTGCCATTCCGCTTCGATCAGGGCCGGTGAAGTATCCCATATGCGACTGGCGTTTCTGCGCCATTCCTCACCAATATACTCGGCCCAGATGGGCTGAAACATTCCCGATTCAGCCAGCCTCAGGATCAGGTTCTTCAGGATGGTTGAAATCAGCACGCAGGTGTCCAGGACAACCAGCTGTGGCAATGCCTTCATATCATTGGCATTCGCGTTATTTGGGCGTAGAGTGGCTTCAGACGGGCCTGCTTTCATTAATTGGTCAGTCGGGATGGGTAAAATTGGATTGTACCGGCTGTGGTCGGTATACCCGGCCAAGGTCGTTGCTATCTGTCAAAAACTGTTCCGTTTTACATCTTGAAATGCAGGGGTTAGTCACTATGTACTAATCAACCTGGCCATCCGTGGATGGCCGCAATGAATGATTTGGGAAAAAACATGAGATTTGACAAACTGACAACCAAGTTTCAACAGGCGCTGGCCGATGCCCAGAGCATTGCTGCGCGTAACGATAATCAGTACATAGAGCCCGTGCACGTGCTATCGGCCTTGCTCGCCGACACGGAAAGCGGTGCGGGCAGCCTGCTGGCGCGCGCCGGCGTTGCCATCAATCGCGTCGGTCCGGCGCTCGATAGCGCCATTCGGGCACTGCCGCAGGTACAAGGTTCCGATGGCAATGTGCAGCTCGGCCGTGAGCTCAATGGCCTGCTTAATGCAACCGATAAAGAAGCGGCTCGCCGTGGCGATGCATTCATCGCCAGTGAACTGTTTCTGCTCGCCCTGGCCGATGACAAAGGCGAGGCAGGGCGCATTCTGCGCGACTCCGGTCTGCAGAAGAAAGCGCTGGAAGCCGCCATTGAAGCCGTTCGCGGTGGGGCTGCAGTCCAGGACCAGGAAGGCGAAAGCAATCGTGAAGCGCTGAAAAAATACACGACTGACCTGACCGAAAGAGCCCGGGAGGGCAGGCTCGATCCGGTGATCGGCCGTGACGACGAGATTCGCCGCGCAATCCAGATCCTGCAAAGACGAACCAAGAACAATCCGGTACTGATCGGTGAGCCTGGCGTGGGCAAGACGGCGATTGTGGAAGGCCTTGCACAGCGTATCGTCAATGACGAGGTGCCTGAAACTCTGCGCGGCAAGCGGGTGCTGTCATTGGATCTGGCGGCGTTGCTGGCCGGTGCGAAATATCGCGGTGAATTCGAAGAGCGCCTGAAAGCCGTTCTCAAAGAACTGGCACAGGATGACGGCAGCAACATCGTCTTCATCGACGAGATCCATACCATGGTCGGCGCAGGCAAAGCCGAGGGCGCAATGGATGCCGGCAACATGCTCAAACCCGCGTTGTCACGCGGCGAACTGCACTGCATTGGCGCCACAACACTGGATGAATACCGTAAGTACATCGAAAAAGATGCAGCGCTGGAGCGCCGCTTCCAGAAGGTTCTGGTGAATGAACCGGACGTGGAGTCCACGATTGCCATTCTGCGCGGCCTGCAGGAGCGGTATGAAGTGCACCACGGGGTGGATATTACCGACCCGGCCATCGTCGCCGCGGCTGAGCTATCCAACCGCTACATCACTGATCGTTTTCTGCCTGACAAGGCGATCGATCT
>JBEBTQ010000429.1:0-3188 GCA_040393685.1 Advenella kashmirensis
CTTTTCGAGCGGCGCGTCAGACAGGTCAGCCTGACGGTAGAAGGTCTGCGATTTTTCAGGCAGTCGGAAGCTGCGCTCGATCAGATCGCCAGCGCCGCGCAATCGGTGATGAATCAGCCACCAGAGCGTGTGGTTAAGATTAACGTACGGCCGTCATTTGCGGTCAGATGGCTAATCCCGCGATTACCAGACTTCATCGCGCGTCATCCGGGAATTGAACCACATGTGCTGACCACAACAGCAGCGCCCGAGGCTTCAGATGATTTTGATATTGCAATTCGGCGTGGCGTAAAAGGCTGGTCCGATTCCATGCAACTCTATCCTTTTATTGAAGATGACGTCTGCCTGGTTGCATCGCCTGCCACAGTGGAGACGGCGGCAATTACCCGGCCACAAGCTTTGGCAAAGCTCACACTGCTGAGTGCAAAAACCCGCAAGGGCGACTGGGATGCATGGTGCGAGAAGGCAGGCTTAAAGCCAGTGACGCCTGCGGGCCAGATGCAGTTTGATCATGTGCATTTTGTACTTCAGGCCGTCGCAGATGGTTTGGGATTCGCCGCTGTGCCGCGGTCCCTTGTGTCCAATGATATAGCAGCGGGTCGCCTTTGCTGTCCCTTTCCTGATCTGACATTGTCCGTCACGCGTTATTACTACGGCATTGCTCGCAATGCGGTTGAAGATACGTGCGCATTCGCTGCGTGGCTGGAATCACAGATGTAGTGTGACTGTTATCGCAATAGTCATGTTAGTGGTGAAAGCCATGATCGTCGCAGCAGTCGTAGTTGAAGCAGTTGTAGTCATAGCAGGCGTAGTCGTACCCGTTGTAGTCGTACCCGTCTTAGCGGCTATGTCTGTCAGGAAATTAGGGCAACGTGCGTCACGACAGTTTGCGCACAAAAGCGGCTATGGCATCTGTGGTTTCTTTCGGTTTGTCGATATGGGGCGAGTGACGGCAGTCGTCCATGATATACAGGCTGGCATTACGCGCCAGTTCAGTCAGATGTTCAACCTGAGCCAGAGTTCCATATTCGTCATTGCGACCTTGTATGGCAAGAACGGGGCACTGAATGCGTGCAACCTCTTCTTCGATATTCCAGTCACGAAACGCCGGACTTAGCCAGACATCGTTCCATCCCCAGAATGCCGAATCCACGTCGGCATGATAGCGCGCCAGTCTTTGTGGCAGATCTGTGCTTGAAAACGCTGCTTTGGCATTCTCAATATTGCGTATGGTCACGTCTTCCACAAACAAATGCGGCGCCAGTACGGCAGCGGCTCGTATGCGATCCGGAAAGGTAGCAGCGTAGAGCAGGGCGATGGAGGCGCCGTCACTGTGTCCGACCAGAACAGGCCGATCCTTTCGTGTATCCAGGCCCAGCGCTTCAAAAAAGGCAGGCATGAACTGCCGGGCCTGAATGTGCATGAAATCGACTGGCCAGCGCTCGCTATGCGGACGTGCCGTAGATTTCCCGTAACCGTAACGCGAAAAAACCAGCCCACGGCAATCGAGCGTATCACAAATGTCTGCCGGCCACTGTTTCCACATACCGACTGAACCCAATCCCTCGTGGATAAAAACCAGCAAGGGGCGGTCGGTGGCTTCCGGGCGAAGCATCTGGTACTCAATAGAGACCTTTTTTCCGTCATATGAAACGTCGATCAGTTGCGTGTCAGCCATTTTCAGAATATTTGTACGTTTACGGTTACGGGTGCAGACTTTCAGTAAAATAGATCGTTGCACACGGTTGTTTGGAGGCGCAAGCAAAGGCAGCGCTTCCTCAACAGTTTATCAATTCAGAGCTCGTATTTATAGAGGGGCATGCAGCAGACGTTGGTTCCATGCCGCTCACCACAAGGTTTGTTAAATGAAATTCGCGCAATTCCAGCCGGGTATGGTTTTTGAACAGGGTCCACGACATTTGACGGAAGAGGAAATCATTCGCTTCGCCAAAGAGTATGATCCTCAATGGTTTCACGTTGATCCTGAGCGCGCCAAGGCTGGCCCGTGGAAAGGCCTGATTGCCAGCGGCTGGCATACCTGTGGTATCGCAATGAAGATGGCAGTTGAAGCGGCGCTGGATGGTTCAGAATCCTTTGCGTCTCCTGGCCTTGATAGTGTGAAATGGCTCAAGCCTGTGCGACCTGGCGACGATCTATTCTGGAAAGGCGTGGTCAAGGCCAAGCGTGTCTCCAACACACGGGAAGGCCTGGGCATCCTGTTATGGAGCTGGGAAGTCACGAATCAGAAAGGTGAAACTGTCCTGGAACTGGACGCCACCAGTCTTTTCGATATTTCAGACAGCATAGAAAAAGACGAAGACTGAAGTCGAACTCGTGATTGCGAAAATGTACTTCAGAACATGGGGTCAGTAGATCGATAGATCGGGAAATCAAGATATCAGGACTTCGAGACTTCTATAGTTCAAGACTTCAATAATTCAAGAGTTCGAGATCAAGAGTTCGAAAGATCAACTGATCAGGAAATCAAAAAAAATGCCTCCACTCGGAGGCATTTCTTCTTTGGTGCTTGTGAAACTTGCGGCGAACCGCAAGTGAAATATCAGTAAAACGCCTGCAGACCCGTTTGCGCACGTCCCAGAATAAGGGCGTGAACATCGTGCGTGCCTTCATAGGTATTGACCACTTCCAGATTCACCAGATGGCGCGCGACACCAAATTCATCTGAAATACCATTGCCACCCAGCATATCGCGGGCCATGCGCGCGATGTCCAGCGATTTCCCGCAAGAGTTACGCTTCATGATGGATGTGATTTCAACAGCGGCAGTACCTTCATCTTTCATACGGCCCAGGCGCAGGCAGCCTTGCAGGCCCAGAGTGATTTCCGTCTGCATATCAGCCAGTTTCTTTTGGATCAGCTGGTTCTGCGCGAGAGGGCGTCCGAACTGCTTGCGATCCAGTGTGTACTGACGTGCGGTATGCCAGCAAGCCTCGGCAGCGCCCAGCGCACCCCAGGCAATGCCGTAGCGTGCGGAATTCAGGCAGGTAAAGGGGCCACGCAGTCCGCTGACACCGGGAAGCATCTGATCATCAGATACCTGGACGTCGTCCATCACGATTTCACCTGTGATAGAAGCACGCAGTCCCACCTTGCCATGAATGGCTGGTGCAGACAGGCCTTTCATATCTTTTTCCAGAATGAAACCGCGGATCTTTCCGTCAAACTCT
>JBEBTQ010000430.1:0-3184 GCA_040393685.1 Advenella kashmirensis
TGTCATCGGTGAAGGTTCGTCAAGCCGCAACTCGGGCTTCATGTCGACCTTTCCACGTTCGGGGATCGTCAAGGATCCGGCGAAGGACGATTTGCTGGGGCGGTCGCAAATCCAGGTATACGAACAGGGACTGCAGTGGCTGAAAGAAACGCTGCAGCAAAACCGGATTGATTGCGACTGGGATGAAAACAGTGGCAAATACAATGCGTCTGCCACACCGGGCGGCAAGGCATCGCTTCTGTCCGGCATAGAGAAAAACAAACGACTGGGCATCGATAATGAAATCCTGACCCAGGATCAGTTGCAGGCGCGCATTGGTACCCGCTATTACGATTTTGGTTATTACACCCGAAATAATGTCTTTGTTCAGCCGGCTGCCATGCATCGTGGCCTGGCCGACACGCTACCCGAAAACGTGACGCTGCTTGAAGAAACGTTTGCACAGCGGATCAGCGGAGCAGCGGGAAAATTTACGATCACCACCAGCAAAGGAAATTTTTCTGCTGGTCAGCTGGTCATTGCCAATAACGCCTTTGCGCGAAAACTGGGTTTCCTGAAAGACCGCATTATTGCCATCTACACCTATGCGGGTCTGACACCAGCGCTGTCAGATGAGCAGGCGGCCCAATTGGGTCCGGCCAGACAATGGGGGCTGTTGCCTGCGCACAGGCTGGGTACCACCTTGCGCAAAGTCTCGGGCAATCGCTTCATGGTACGCAGCGCCTACTCCTATGAATCGGAGCGCGGTGCCGCGGCCTACACCAGCATGCTCATGAATTATTACAAGCGTCGTTTTCCGCAGATGGACTCACATGAGTTCGAATATGTCTGGGGTGGAACAACGGGGCTGACGCGCAATGGTGGTATCTTTTTTGGCAGGCTTGCCGATGGCATTTATGGTTCGCTGGGCTGTAACGGGTCCGGCGTATTGCGGGGGACTGTCAATGGCCGCTTGCTGGCAGAGCTGATGCTGAATCGATCTTCAGACGAATTGACTGCGGTTCTGGGACTGGGTGGTCCGTCCTGGTTGCCGCCCGAGCCCTTGCGTGCCCTGGGTGTTCGCAGCGCCATTTTCTATCAGGGCTTCAAGGCCAGCGCCGAGAGATAAAGAGCAGGGCGCGGCGCATCATCAGTTGGTTAAGGCCAGGTGTGGTGTTCCCAGTGCAGGATCAAATGGGTTCAGGCTTTGGCTGATGGCCAGCGCTTCGCGTTTCAGACACTCCACGATAAACGGCAGTCTTTCGGGCGTGAGCCTTTCTGTCAGCACGCTCAGGCCAATCGCACCTACCGGATAGCCCGAGGTATCATTAAATGCAACTGCAATACCGCCAATTCCCAGAAGCTTGCCAGGTCCGGTATTGAGCACATAACCGCATTCCTGCGCTTCTGCAATTCTGGCGCGCAAATAGGGCTCATCGATGCCGTCTTCCTGATAAAAGCGCGGGATATTGAACGCCACAATGGCGTCCTGCTCGCTCTTTGGCAGTGCCGCCAGAATGGCAATGCTGCCCTGACCCAATCCGATAGGAATGCGGCCGCCAATACCGCCGGTTAGCGACTGGGTAATATAGCTGCCTTCCATCTTGTCGATGCACACGACATCATATCGGTCCCGCAGTAGTACGAATGCTGAATCCTGCAAGGTTCCCACAATCTTAAGAATGGATCCGCGACAGATACTGCGCAGAGACGATTCCTTGTGGTGCGCACGGGCCACCAATGAGAACAGCTCCAGGGTCAATGCATAAGACTTGCTTCCCTGGCGCTGCTGCACAAACCCCTCGGTGATAAGCGTCTGCAACAGACGGTGTACCGTTGCCTGCGAGAGTTCGAGCTGTCTGGCGATATCGGTCACGCGCAGACCTTGCGAGCCCGCATCGCTCAGCAGACGCAAAATTCCCAGACCCTTGGTGAGCACGCCCTGTGCGCTGGCAGATGACTGTTCCATGGATAATTCTGTTTATTGAAATCAATATCGTAATATTACATTTGTTTTTCCGATAAATGAAATATAAATCCGAATTATTTTATTAGTAGAAATACTAATATCGAAACAGGGGTATGCGGGGGACAATAATCGGAAGAAAACACGATTGTCATATACGTCATCTTTATGACGCTCCCGCGGCTGAGCAAGGGAGTTGTCCGCCATTCAAATCCATGGCTCTGCCTGGTTGCGGACTGATATCAAAAATGAATCAAGTGAGAACATATGTCCTTCCTGCAACTGCATGGCCTGACCAAAAAATTCGCTGAGACCACCGCCGTTGATAACCTCTCCCTGAATGTAGAGAAAGGGGAATTTGTTTCCCTGCTGGGGCCTTCGGGCTGCGGCAAAACCACCACGCTGCAGATGATCGCCGGGTTTGTTGATGTGACTGCTGGCAATATTGTGCTGGACGGCAAGGACATCACCTATGCCAAGTCCAATGAGCGTGGGCTGGGGATTGTGTTCCAGACCTATGCGCTTTTTCCGCATATGACAGTTGAAAAGAATGTCGCCTTTGGGCTGGAAATGCGCAAACTGTCGGCAGCCGATATCAGGAAGAAAGTGGATGAGGCGCTTGCCATGGCCCAGCTGGAGAAGTTCGCCCAGCGGTATCCGCGAGAATTGTCTGGCGGTCAGCGTCAGCGCGTTGCCCTGGCGCGGGCATTGGTAATTCAGCCGCCGGTACTGCTGCTTGACGAGCCTTTATCCAATCTGGACGCCAACCTTCGTGAAGAAATGCAGTTTGAGCTGCGGCGCATACAGCAGCAGGCCGGCACCACAACCATCATGGTCACGCATGATCAGGCCGAAGCCCTGTCTGTGAGCGATCGGGTGGTGGTCATGCGCGAAGGTAAAGTCATACAGATTGACGAGCCTTACACCATGTATGAAAACCCGGCCACGCTGTTTATCTCGCAGTTCGTGGGCAAAACCAATAGCTTTCCTGTTCAGCTCGCACGGACGGCGCAGGGTCTGCAGTTTGAACTCGACGGTCAGCAGATTGCGCTGCCGGGGCAGGCCCTGGCAGTCGCAGCATCTTCCGGTGACGCAGCAGAGGCGCTGGTATCACTGCGGCCAGAGAAAATCATTCTGGGTCCTCAGGGACAGGGACGTTTTGCCGGTACCATCAAAAACAGCTTCTTCCTGGGCAATCTCTGGATGTACGAAGTGAAGACTGCCTTTGGCGACGTCATT
>JBEBTQ010000431.1:0-3170 GCA_040393685.1 Advenella kashmirensis
AGAATGCCCACAGACTCGCCCGTTTGTGTGGCAAGGGCCAGCATATCCTTGCGGGCGTGCTGCAGCAGAAAAGAAGACTGATTGAATCCCCAGGCCAATGGCAGACAGCGCGGGCCGGGCATATATTCACCCTGCGACTCGAACACAAAGCCCCATTTTTTGAGCAGCGTGAGCTGACGGTACACCGTGCTTTGCGGCAGACCGGTAAGCGTGATCAGTTCGGCAACGGTCACAGCGCGTTCGATTCTGGCAAAAATCGACAGAATAAAGAGCGCGCGGTCTGCGCCGCCTTTGTCCGATTGAGAAAGCATGGTGAGGAACGGGTGGGTAGATGACCGCTTCAGAATAACCGCGCTTTCCCGAAAATTAAATATTTAATTCCTGATAATTGAGAAAATAATGGAAAACCCCGATTCCTGCCTGTTTTCAATTCGCGCGTTCTCCTATAAAGCGTTCCCCCATTCATGCGTTCCCGAATTTATGTCTTTCCTCAATTCATGCTCACGCATTCGCCTTGGTGTTCTTGCAATAACCACGGCAACCACGCTTCGCGCACCAGCCGCAAGCAGCGCTCTTGCGGCTGCATCCAGCGTGCTGCCCGTCGTCAGTACATCATCCACCAGCACCACACAGGGATAGGAAATATTGCGACAGCAGTAATACAAATGGGCGGTATTGGCCTGCCGTTGCTGACGGTTCAGTGTGCTTTGTTTGTGGGTATCGGGTTCCCGATAAAGAAGATTGTGCATGACCGGCACGCGTAGCAGACGACCCAGTTGCGTGGCAAATTCGCCAGCGGGATTGAAGCCGCGCCGGCGTAACGAGCTGGTGCTGCCCGGTACAGGGATGAGCGGCGCACTGGCGTGCCAGAAAGGCTGAGGCCAGTGCGGACTATGGTCGCGAATGGCTTCGCAGGCAAGGTGAGCAAAGGGAATGGCCAGCTGAAACTGGCGGGCATTTTTGTAGCGAAGCACCAGACTGTCGGCAGGTGAGACATAATCAAATGCGGCCACAACGCTTTTCAGTGCCCCTGACTGACTCGCACAGTCGGGGCAGGGGATGTCATCAGGCAGAGCAAGCGCACAGCAGGCGCAACGCCAGCGATGGTGAATCATGGAATAGCGGACGTCGCCGGCACATCCCGTACACAGCTGGCCGGGTCGGGCCAGACCATTGCATAGCGGACATGAAGATGACATCAGGTCGCGCAGGGAAAATCTTCGGGAAAAGCGAAGCACGGCATTTATCACGAATCACCTTCATTACAATGACAGATTGCGTAATCTGCCAGAACCCAATTCCGGCATCAATTGGCTTTGTGATATCCATGTCCCAGCTCATCCACTCGGCTTCCCGGCTGCCCATCAATATGACCCACGTCCGTCAGCAGTTTGCTCGTCGCGGTACGCTGGAAAATGCGCGCTTTTTCAATGATGAAATTGCGGCGCGCATGATAGACCGCCTGGGCTATATCAAAATCGACCCGAAACACATTGTGGATGCCGGCTGCGGGCCCGGTCATGCCCTGCACCTGCTGGCCGGCCGATATCCGCAGGCAAACGTGACGGGCGTGGATCACTGCGAATCGTTTATCAGGCATTGCCAGACGACCTATCAGGCCAGGGGCCTCAAGTCACTGGTCCAAAAGCTCAAGGGCCGACAGGATTTCCGGTTTGAACTGGCGGACATGGCATCAACGCCATTGGCACCGGAATCCGTGGATATGATCTGGTCCAATCTGGCGTTGCACTGGCACCGTGAGCCGCATGATGTCATCCGCGAGTGGCGGCGTGTTCTGCGCAGCAGCGGTCTTGCCATGTTCTCCTGTCTGGGACCGGGCACCTTCAGGGAATTGCGCACAGCAGTAGAAGTGGCCGGCATTCAGACACAGACCATGCAGTTTGTGGATATGCATGATTTTGGCGATATTCTGCTGGAGAACGGCTTCATGGATCCGGTGATGGATCAGGAAGTGATTACGCTGACCTATCGGACGGTGGACGCGCTGCTGAAGGATGTGCGAGGACTGGGCGGCAATCCCAGCGAGGCCCGTGCCAATGGTCTCAAGGGACGAGCCTGGTATGAAAGATTGCGCGAGGGAATCGAGAAAGGACGGGGTGCAGACGGGTTATTGCGACTGTCATTGGAAGTGGCTTACGGTCATGCCTGGTGCAAGCCGGTCCGACAGAACACCGCTGGAGAAACGCTGGTGCCCATCAGTTCGATTCAACGGGCGGTTCGTTGATTATTCTTCGCGAGCTTCGCGCGATAACAGTCGTGATACCGCCTGCAAAGGTGGCACCTGGTCAAACAGCACGCCACACACCGCTTCGGTAATCGGCATATCAATATTGACCTGTCGCGCGCGAGCCAGCGCAGCACGGGCACAGCGTACCCCTTCGGCGGTCATGCCCTGTGCCAGGATAGAGGCCAGATCCTGGCCTTTGCCAAGCGCCATCCCAACCTGACGATTACGCGACAGATCGCCGGTTGCTGTCAGTACCAGATCGCCCAGCCCCGTCAGGCCGCTGAACGTGGCAGCGTCTCCCCCCAGGGCAATGCCCAGTCGGGTCATTTCGGCCAGGCCTCGGGTAATGAGCGCAGCGCGGGCATTCATGCCAAGTGCCAGCCCGTCGGCAATTCCGCAGGCAATGGCAATCACGTTTTTCATTGCACCGCCCACTTCAACGCCGACCACATCCTGGCTTCGATAGATTCGCGTATTGCCTGAATGCAGGGCGTCTGTCGCACGCGTGGTAACCACTTCATGGCTGCTCGCTGCAGTGAGTGCCACTGGCAGACCCTGGGCAACCTCGCGGGCGAAAGAGGGCCCTGACAACACGCCCGCGTATGCGATTGTGTCGCCCAGCCTGTCCCGGATGACTTCATGCGGCAGGCGTGCGCTTTCTTCTTCGAACCCCTTGCAGGTCCACAGGACAGGCGTGTCGTGCAGTCCGGTGCGCGGCAGATGGTCGAGCAAAAGATCGCAGGCCTGGCCAATGGCGGCTACGGGTGTTCCAAGAATGATCAGGGAAGAGCGGGCATCCTGCAGAAAGGCGAAGGCCTGTTCAGGACTGCTGGTTGCAAGTAAGGCGGGCGGCAGAACGATGTCCTGCAGATACCTTGGGTTGCGATGATGGCGCTGAATGTTTTCGGCCGTGTCAGGATCA
>JBEBTQ010000432.1:0-3147 GCA_040393685.1 Advenella kashmirensis
CCAGAATCAGATGCGCACTGCGGATACGCGCTTCGCCATACTTGAGCGAACCATATACCCAGGCGCGCTCGGTTGCGTTATCCAAATGCTCTGACAGATCGGAAACGGACGAGGCGCCACGCGGCAGCTCGTCCAGGGTTGCGACAATGCCGCGCTCCAGCTGATCGGAGTTCAGTTCAAAATAACGGATGATTTTCTGCAGATCACTGTCATGCTCATGCATGATCTGATGCAGCCAGTGGACCAGTTCCACATGCGGATTGCCACGAAGTTTGCAGAATGCTGTTGCGCCTTCCAGAGAGCGGTACAGCAGGGTATCAAGTTTTCCAAATAAATCGCTGCGGTTGATTTCAGACATAGTTGTTGGTTGTGCTTGCTGTCATTTGTGATTGGAAGAGCCTAGCAGAAAATTATGACCTGCCCGTGAATGGCGGTTCTCTGTTAATTGCTGCCCTTGAAATGCTGCCCTGTATGTTACGTGTATATGGCAGGGATTTCGAACCCTAAAGTTTTGCCAAATGTAAAAACGCAGCAGCCTGTAATGCGCACTGTGGTTCCCCACTCGCATCGCTTTCAGGTAAACTGGATAAAATCGATGATGATGATCACAACTGACATCACGGTTCAGCCGGATGACTCGCGAATCGAAATAACAGGTACATCAATCACAAGCATGGATACGCCGTCGGAACCCGTCAACAAGACAAGCACACTGCCTCCTGATTTCTGGCAGAAGCTGGAAGCTGACCCCTATCGCTATGGTCTCTACCATGTACTGCGCTGGTTCGATGCGCGTAGCGGTACCAGAAAGCCACTGGGTCGCGACTCGCTGCCTTCACGCGAGCCGATACGCCTGCGTCAGGAACCCTCCATGGCGTTCGCACCCTCCACCATCTGCGATGTTGATCGTGACAAGGATGGGCCGCCAGTCGTTTCCATTCTGAGCTACGGGCTGTTTGGCCCTAACGGGCCGTTACCACTGCACCTGACAGAGTACGTGCGCGAGCGGATTGTGCACCACCGCGATCACACTCTGTCTGCATTCGCCGACATTTTTCATCATCGGCTTATTGCTCTATTCTATAGAGCCTGGGCCGATGCGCAGAGCACGGTCAGCCTTGACCGACCCGAAGAAAATTTCAGTCGCCATATTGCAAGCCTGATCAATCAGGGACACGAATCGCTCCGACATCGTGATTCCATTATGGATCATGCCAAGTATTTCTTTGCGGGACATCTGGTGCGCCAGTCCCGCAATCCTGAAGGCATTATCCAGATACTCAAAACCTTTTTCGGCATTGATGTCAGCCTCAGGGAGTTCGTTCCACAATGGATTGCCCTGGATCCGTCACAGCAGCTGGGCCTGAACGGCACAATGGGTCTGGGTCAGGACACCATTCTGGGAAGCTCTGTCAGGGATGCCCAGCATAAATTTCGATTGTCATTAGGCCCGCTGTCACGCAAACAGTTCGATGAATTCATGCCCGGCACCCGCAAGGCCAGGCAGCTGACGCACTGGCTGCGTCACTATATCGGGATCGAACTGAACTGGGATGCCGTCGTGGTGCTGAAGAAAGAAGAGGTCAAGGGTGTACGCCTGGGCGAGGCATCACCACTGGGGCTGGGCTCGTGGATGGGTCTGCGACCAGACGAGGCGGGCGATGCCGACGATCTGATCATCGATTATGAATTACGCGAACGCCTGTCGCCGCAAACGCAGGAGCTGGCAGAGGCAGCGTTGTAGCGCAAACTCACTTTTGAGCGAAGAAGACGACCGTTGACGGACGTTGAAGGACATTCGGCGTTCGATATCCGGAGGATATTTGGTTAACCCGCTCAAATGCCGACATTTACTCAAAATAATATATTCATAAAATCATAAAGTTAACCTGGATCATTAAGAGTTAACCCTGATATCCACCGTCTTGCGTTTTCCGTACAATCCGGGCTTTCAACTCACGAAAAACAGGGAACGAGGAATGAGTGACATTAACCCAATGGTCATCACGTTCGCTATATATCTGATCGTGGTACTCGCCGTCGGATTTATCGCATACTTTTCAACACGTAATTTTGACGATTACATTCTTGGTGGTCGCAGCCTGGGCAGTTTTGTGACTGCACTGTCTGCCGGGGCATCCGATATGTCCGGCTGGCTGCTCATGGGATTGCCTGGCGCCATTTATCTGGCCGGCCTTTCCGAAGCATGGATTGCCATCGGTCTCACCGTCGGCGCGTATTTCAACTGGCTGCTGGTGTCAGGCAGATTGCGCATGCACACCGAATACAACAACAATGCGCTCACGCTTCCTGAGTATTTTCACCATCGCTGTGGCGCAGGCAGCATCATCATGAAAGTGGTTGCTGCAGCCATTATTCTGTTCTTCTTCACCATTTATTGTGCCTCTGGCATTGTGGCCGGCGCCCGTCTGTTTGAAAGCCTCTTTCATGTCGACTACACCACTGCCATGTGGCTGGGCGCAGGTGCCACCATTATCTACACTTTTATCGGCGGCTTCCTTGCGGTGAGCTGGACCGACACTATCCAGGCCTCACTCATGTTCTTCGCACTGATCCTGACACCCATCATGGTGCTTATCGGTCTGGGTGATATGTCTTCGGTTATGGCTACCATGGATCAGGCTGCAGCTGCAGCAGGAAAAAATTACTCCAGCCTGATTTCAGGTGGCAGCTTCATTGCCATTGTCAGTGCTGCTGCATGGGGTCTGGGCTATTTTGGTCAGCCACATATTCTGGCTCGCTTTATGGCTGCCGACTCCGTTAAAAGCCTCAAGAAAGCACGTCGTATCGGTATGACCTGGATGATACTCTGCCTGGCCGGTGCCGTTGCTGTCGGCTATTTCGGTATTGCATGGTTTCAACTGCATCCTGAACAGGCTGGCGAAGTCACCAAAAACAGCGAACGGATTTTTATTGAACTGGCTCAGATTCTGTTCAATCCCTGGATTGCAGGTGTGATTCTTTCTGCTATTCTGGCCGCCGTTATGAGTACCCTCAGCTGCCAGCTGTTGGTCTGCTCCAGCGCCATTACAGAAGACTTCTATAAAGGTTTCATTCGTCCTCACGCATCACAGAAAGAACTGGTGTGGATTGGTCGTGTGATGGTTCTGCTCATCTCTCTGGTTG
>JBEBTQ010000433.1:0-3147 GCA_040393685.1 Advenella kashmirensis
ACACGCCGCCTGGAAATCATGGACGCCACTGCATTTGCGTTGTGTCGCGATCAGAAACTGCCAATCAAGGTATTCTCCATCAATAAAACCGGTGCGCTGGCCCGCGCAATTTGCGGTGAAGACGAAGGCACACTGGTTCACGTATAAAGGAAAATCATGAGTATCCCCGAAGTACAGAAATCGGCTGAAAGCCGCATGAACAAGTCGCTGGACACACTGAAGACAAATCTGGCCAAAATTCGTACTGGCCGTGCCCACGCGGGTATTCTTGATCATGTCACCGTCGACTATTACGGATCACAGGTGCCGGTCAGTCAGGTAGCGGCTGTCAACGTGATCGATGCAAGAACACTCAGCGTTCAGCCCTGGGAAAAACAAATGGCGGGTCCCCTGGAAAAGGCCATTCGTGAGTCTGATCTTGGTCTGAACCCCGTTTCCATGGGGGAAAATATTCGTGTGCCCATGCCAGCGCTGACGGAAGAACGTCGTCGCGATCTGGCAAAAGTGGTGAAAAGCGAAGGTGAAGACGCCAAAATCGCCGTGCGCAATCTGCGTCGCGATGCCAACGACAGCTTCAAAAAACTGCTCAAGGACAAGGAAATCTCCGAAGATGATGAACGTCGCGCGCAGGACGTCATTCAAAAACTGACGGATCGTTTTGTCGCTGAAATCGATAAAATCGTGACGCAGAAAGAAGCTGAGATCATGACGGTCTGATTTGCCGGCTCTTTATCCGGTACCGTTATATAACTGAATAGATCACCTCATGAGTCAAAGTTCCACACTCTCTGTGCCCGATACCGGTCATCTTCCCAGACATATCGCTATTATCATGGACGGGAACGGGCGCTGGGCCACCAAACGGTTCCTGCCGCGCACGGCAGGTCACGCCAAAGGCGTGCAGGCGGTGCGCCGGGTTGTGGAATATTGCGGCAGCAAAGGTATTGATTATCTGACGCTGTTTGCCTTCAGTTCAGAGAACTGGCGCAGACCTAAGGAAGAGGTCACGCTGCTCATGAAACTGTTCGTACAGGCGCTGGAAAAGGAAGTGTCGCGCCTGAACAGCAACCAGGTCAGATTACGGGTCGTCGGCGATCTCTCGCCGTTTGAGCCTTATTTGCAGAAGCTCATACGCGATGCCGAGGCCACCACCAGCGCCAATACCGGTTTGACGCTGACCATCGCCGCCAATTACGGCGGCCGCTGGGACATTCTTCAGGCTATGCGTGCCATGACGCAGGACGAGCCCGACCTGGCGGGCGATCCCTCAGCCATTTCAGAAGAAAAGCTGAGCAAATACCTGTGCATGAACTGGGCGCCAGAGCCCGATCTGTTCATTCGGACCGGTGGCGAAAGCCGGATTTCCAATTTCCTGGTGTGGCAACTGGCCTACACCGAACTTTATTTCACTGATTGTTACTGGCCCGACTTCGGCAGCAAGGACATGGATCGCGCGCTTGAGTGGTATCGTGGCCGTGAACGTCGCTTTGGGCGCACCAGTGCCCAGATTGCTGACGAGTCTCCGTTTGCCTGAGGGAGGGTACATGTTACTGCAGCGAGTCGTTACCGCCGTTGTTTTATTGGTCGTCCTGCTGCTGGTCAGCGTGTTTCTTCCGCCGGTCTGGTTTCGGCTGTTCATGGCGCTCTCCAGTGCCCTGGTCATATGGGAATGGTTACGTATCGCCACTTTGACTTCTCGTACTGCCGCAGCCTCCGCCGGGGTTTATTTTATTATCGCCGCGGGCGTGGCGATCACCGGTTTTGATGATGCACTGGCAACCACGGGCTCTGCTGTGGCAGCCTATCCCTCGCGCGCTGCCTGGGTTGATCCGCTGGCGTCTGTTCTGGGCGCGCTGGGCCTCCTATTCTGGACAATCATGGCTCCGCTGAGTCTGAGCCACGCGGACACGCAGCGCTCGCCGCGCAGTCTCATCAGCCTTGGCGCAGGTATTGTTGTGACTGCGGCCAGTGCACTTGGGCTCTCCATGTTGCATCAGCAATATGGAGCCTGGTTCATCTTTTCTTTTCTTGGCGTCATTTGGTGTGCCGATACGTTTGCCTATTTCGGCGGAAAGCGTTTCGGCGGACCACGGCTGGCTCCTACAATAAGCCCGGGTAAAACGCGTTCTGGCGCGCTATGCGGGCTGATTGCGGCGGTCGCCTGGATCGGTGTCACGCTTTTCATCGGTGACAGTTTTGCGGCCTATCTGCATCAGTACGTCCCGGCCATTCTGGTGCTGCTCGGTGGCGCCTTGCTGGGTATTTATTCCATGATCGGTGACCTGTATGAGTCTTTGATCAAACGACGCGCATCAGTCAAGGACTCCAGCAATTTGCTTCCCGGGCATGGTGGCGTGTGGGATCGGTTCGATTCGATCCTGTCGGTAACGCCCGTCGTGCTCTGTCTGTGGCTGTTTATCCGCCATTTTTACTAACGGCGTCTTCGATCGTCTCTTTTCCCGGAACAGAAAGTTCATGCAGAATATTACGATTTTCGGAGCAACCGGCTCGATTGGTGACAGTACGCTGGATATCGTGCGACGACACCCGGATAAATTCACCATTTACGCACTGAGTGCACAACAACGGATGGAGAAGCTCGCTGCCCTGGCAGTTGAGTTCGCAGCCAGCGTCGTCATCGTGCCCGACATTGCCGCCGTGGACGCTTTTCGATCTTATTGGCCTCATCATCTGGCTCTCCCTGAAATCAGGCTGGGCGAAAAAGGCCTGTGTGAAACAGCCCGGGATCCGGAAACCGATTGTGTCGTGGCGGCCATTGTGGGGATTGCGGGGCTGGCTTCGGCATTTGAGGCGGCGCAGGCAGGAAAACGCATCCTGCTGGCAAATAAAGAGGCGCTGGTTGCCGCAGGTTCTCTTTTTATGCAGACCGTCCGCAATCATAATGCTGAGCTGCTGCCAGTGGACAGTGAGCACAATGCCATTTTCCAATGTCTGCAGAACGGACGTGACAAATCCCAGATCCGACGTGTGATTCTGACTGCATCGGGTGGACCCTTTCGCGAAACCCCACTGACGCAACTTGCCGACGTGACGCCAGAGCAGGCCTGTCGCCACCCGAACTGGAGCATGGGCAGGAAAATCTCTGTGGATTCGGCTACCATGCTGAATAAGGGTCTGGAGGTGATT
>JBEBTQ010000434.1:0-3147 GCA_040393685.1 Advenella kashmirensis
GAATAACCGCCCTGATAGTCCATTTCCGGCACCCAGGCACCATGACAGGTGGGAAAATCCATGCAGGCCAGCGCGGCGTAATTGGTGCTGACCCAGCCGCCCAGAAACAACTGCACCAGCAATACGATAAACCCCAGCGCCATCCACGGTCGCCATTTGCGGGCGCGGGCAGCAATACCTACGTGGGGTTTTTCACGGGCGGCCAGCCAGGTCATTAGTTTATGCGTCACGGTCCAGGCACCAAAGGCACCCTGCAGGCAAACCGCGATCAGCGTTGCTGTGGCCAGCGCAGGCGATCGGCCCAGTTCACGACGATAGCGCCATGCCATAAACACAATCGCAATAATCATCAGACCCAGCAGGCTACCCCAGTAGCGGTGGATCATTTCAATCCAGGCCTTGGACATGGAAACCGGACCAAAAGGCTGCTGCTCCAGCGCATTCGCAATGTGGTCGGAGGCACCGAACGGGCTGGCTTTGCCGTAGCAACCCGGCCAGTCGGGGCAGCCCAGTCCGGAATCGGTCAGACGCACAAAAGCGCCGAACATGATCAGATCCAGCGTAAAAAACCAGGTTAGAAATACCAGCCTGCGATAGCGACTGCGAATGCGCTCAGATGCTGTATTCATATGCATCAGCCGATAGACGAAGCATGCAGCAGTTTGGCCAGATCATCACGAAAACGTACGGGATCAGACTCGTCGCCCGGATAATGCATAATCAGGTTGCCATTGGGATCCACAATCCACAAATAGGAATCCATTTTCTTTTCCAGCGCAACGGCATCGCCCACACGATCACCCTGATCCAGCAGAAAATCGCCAAGCGCCTTGGGGTCAACCCGCAACATAATCGTACCTTTGTATGCGTCCAGTACTTTTTCCGGAATCGGCTCATTATCGGTCACAAACCATACCCGTTGAATACGGTTGACATTCTTGCCCTGACTGGCATGCCCATTGCGCGTGAAATGCAGTTTCCGGGCGCAGGAATCGGGGCAGGCACCGCCATCGGAGGTCAACAACAGCCATTTGCCCTTGAGCGTATTCAGATCGAACGGTTTACCGTCCAGCGTCGTCAGGCTGAGCGCTTCTGCCGTTGGCATAGGGCGTTGCGGCTGAACAAAATTACCGTAGTTGGTCGAACCGGCTGGTCTGAGCGATGGCACGTAATACAGCAGCGCCGCAGCAACGATGGGCACAATACAACTGAGAATAATCAGATACAGAGGCATATTGGAGCGCTTGGCGCCCGACTGCGAGGAAGTCCCGGATGGCGATGGACTATTGGTATTCATGACGACGACGTTTCCTTTGTACTTTTCAGACGCAGCCGAATCAGGCTGATCACCAGGGCCAGAGCAGCAATGGCGGCAAAACTGAACCATTGCATTGCATAGCCGATATTCTTATCCGCATCAACAGACGGATGCGGCCAATCACGTACCAGCCCCTCTGTCGAGGAACCGGTTTGCAGCAGCACCAGTGGCAGCATATGCAAGCCGCTGGCCCTGCCAAATTCAATCAGATCCAGATTCTGCACCTGCGGTAATGGTCCGCTGCTTTGAGGAATCTGTTCCGGCAATTGCGCGACGCCCTTGTTGAAACTCCATAATTCAAACAGGCGTGGCACGCGCAGGGCAATTTCACCACCCACCGTCTGCCTGCCTTCGGGCAAGGGAAAATCGGGCATGGCAGCAGGCGTCAGCACTTGTGGAAACCAGCCCCGCAAGACCAGAACCGCGTCACGCGACGCACTATCCAGCAACAAGGGTGTGGCCAGCCAGTAGCCCGGGCGACCGTCCTGGTTACGATTGACCAGCACGCTGAAGGCGCCCAGCCAGTTACCAGCGACCGTGGCCGGACGCCACGCGACGATATCAGAGGACGGAATCTGTTTGTCAATGGTCAGCGGCGGCAATGCCCGCCCGCTTTCAATCTGCTCTGCACTCAGCCGACGCTCGTCGGCCCGGTGTAACTGCCATCGCCCCAGAGAAACGAAAACCACAGTCAGCAATGCCAGCAGAATCAGCATCGTTACTGTTTTCCAGTTTATTAATTTTCGTTTCATTACTACAATATTCTATTCCAGTCAGGAGTTAACTCATGCGTATCTTTATCGGACTCGCCTTTCTCGTGATCATAGGCAGTCTGGCATCGGCCTTTTTCTACCTTATGCGCGATAAAGGCACCACGAATCGCACAGTCAACGCACTTACCGTGCGTATCGCACTATCTATTTTGCTGTTTCTGTTCGTCCTGTTTGCCCACCACATGGGATGGATTCAAAGTACGGGAATTCAGCAGGTGAGCCACTGAAACGGCTTATCAGGGCTTTGCCTGGTTACGCGCCCGGGCTGGCCGGTGTGCCTGGCCAGGCTTTATGCCGGCCTCGCTTTCAATAGCGCGCAATCGCACATGAATGCGACCAATAGCACGTTAAGCATCATACCGCCAATACCCGCGCTTTACTGTAACAGCAGCGCCTTGCGCTGAAAACAGTAAAGGGTCGGTTGTCCGACCCTTTACTTATTATCCAGCTACCGGGTGCATCAGAACCAGTAAACGAACAGGTACAGACCCAGCCAGACCACGTCAACAAAGTGCCAGTACCAGGCAGCGCCTTCAAAACCGAAGTGATGATCAGCCGTGAAGTGACCACGGATCAGACGGATCAGAATCACAGTCAGCATGGTTGCACCCAGAATCACGTGGAAACCGTGGAAGCCGGTAAGCATGAAAAACAGTGAACCATAAATGCCGGAATCAAATCGCAGATTCAGTTCTGTATAGGCGTGAATGTATTCTTCAGCCTGGAAAAACACAAATGTGAAACCCAGGACGATTGTCACAAACAACCAGAGAATAGCACTCTTGCGATGATCGGCACGCAAGGCATGATGTGACAGTGTCAGCGTCAGGCCGGAAGACAACAGCAACAGCGTGTTAATCGTTGGCAGCCAGAACGGGCCGACTGTTTCAAAGTGACTAACGATACCCGCAGGGCCCAGATTAGGCCATTGACCGGTAAAGCCAGGCCACAACAGCAACTGGTGATCCATGTCACTCAGCCAGGGCGTCGTCACTTCACGCGCATACCAGAGCGAACCGAAGAACGCGGCAAAGAACATGACTTCAGAGAAGATGA
>JBEBTQ010000435.1:0-3131 GCA_040393685.1 Advenella kashmirensis
AGATCAGGAAAATCCTGAATCACGGCCTTGTGGACGAAGCCGGTGCGGCCAGTCCAGCCGTCTTCGGGCTGCGCGTCCGACACCACAGGAACATAGCTAAAGAACGGCAGATCTTTTTCCCACTGCTGCGCCAGCGTGTGCATATACAGATCACCCGGGCGACGTCCGCCCCAGAAAAGCGTGACGGGTCGCGTAATTCCTTTGGCGATGATGTGCTCCATCATTGCTTTTATCGGTGCAAATCCGGTACCGCTGGCCAGGAATATCACAGGCTTGTCACTGTCGTCCCGCAGGAAAAACGAACCCAGCGGACCCTCTACCCGAAGAATTTCGCGCACTTTCATCTGCGTCGCGCCGGCACCAAATACGTGGTCGGTAAACACGCCGCCGGGCAAATGACGAATGTGAAGCTCTACAGGTTCAGTACCATTCGGTGCCGTGGCCATGGAAAAGCTGCGCCGCTTGCCATCTTTCAGGATGAATTCGATATACTGCCCCGCGTAGTAGCGGAAGGGCTCGGTCGCCGGCAGTTGCAGCTTGACCATCATGACGTCATCAGCCAGTTTGTCCAGCGCCATCACGCGCGCCGGCATTTTGCGAATCTGTATGTCGCTGGCCATGCGCACTTCGCGCACTTCGATATCCATATCACTGGTGGCATGGGCCTGACAGAAAAGTGTATACCCTTCGCTCACCTCTTCAGCGGATAAAATCTGGGCCGGTGCCGGACCGGCATCAAACGTGCCGGACAGCACTTTGCCCTTGCACGTAGAGCAGGAACCGCTGCGACAGCTGTAAGGCAGAACATAGCCGGCATCCAGCGCCGCATCCAGAATGGTCTGCCCTTCTTTGGCCTCGAACTGATGGTTACTGGGATGGACCGTCACTTTATATCCCACGACTTCACTCCTTGTCTGCCGCCATGACAGGCAGCAATGTTATGTTCTTCATACGCACATCAAATAACCTTCCCTTGCGTGCCCGCTTGCCAACGTAATCTGCCAGCGCCTGCAGGCTCAGGATGTCTTCGGTGTGCTTGTTGCGATAAATGCCGGAAACAATCATGCCACCCTCGCCGACAGGGATCACCTGTGCTAGGCTGTCTGCAGCATCCAGCGTCATCAGCTGTGTTCCTCGACCGCCACCTGCCAGTGACTTCACATCGGCCAGATCAATAATCAGGATTTTGCCCTTGGCCGTATACATGGCCAGATGGGTACTGTTTTCAAAGACCGGAACCGGACGCAGCAGATGTTGCTGCTCCTCAACCGTGACAAACTGTTTGCCCGCTTTCTGACGACTCGTCATGTCAGACAGTTTGGTGGTGAAACCCAGACCGTTGCTTTGCATCAGCAGCCAGCGACTATTGGCCGCACCCGCCACGAAATGTGTAATTTGGGTGCCACGTTCAAGATCCACCATGGAAGTGACGGGCTGACCATCTCCGCGGGCTGACGGAAGCGACGACACGGCAACCGAATAGACGCGACCGTTGCTGCCCAGCGCAATCAGCGTATCTGTGCTCTGGCACTCGTACGCTGCATACATGCGGTCGCCGGTCTTGAAACCGAACTGCGTATGATCGTGTCCGTGTCCCTGCCGCGAACGCAGCCAGCCTTTCTCGGAGACGATGACCGTCACAGGTTCCTGCACAACACGCGTTTCCAGAACTGCCCTTTCGGCCTCTTCAATCAGGGTACGTCGCGGATCGCCGTATTTTTTGGCATCGGCTTCAATTTCCTTGCCTATCATGCGCTTGAGTGCGCCCGGATTCTCCAGCAGTTCTTCCAGCTTTTTCTGCTCATCACGCTTGTCATTGAGCTCCTGCTCGATTTTGAAGCCTTCGAGTTTCGCCAGCTGACGCAGCCGCATTTCCAGAATGTCTTCAGCCTGCCTTTCCGTCAGGGAAAAACGTGCCATCAGGGCCGGACGAGGTTCATCGGATTCACGAATGGTCTGAATCACTTCATCGACATTCAGATAGACAACCATGCGCCCTTCCAGCACATGGATGCGATCCAGCACCTTATCCAGTCGGTGTTGCGTGCGTCGCGTTACGGTTTGTGTGCGGAAGGTGAGCCACTCTTCCAGAATCGTACGCAGGTTGCGCTGGCGCGGACGACCGTCAATACCAATGCAGACCAGGTTGACCGAGACGGTTCCTTCCATGCTGGTCTGTGCCAGCAACAGGTTCACAAATTCATTGCGATCAATGCGTGACGATTTTGGCTCAAACACCAGACGTACCGCTGCTTCACGGCCGGATTCATCGCGTACCGCATCGAGCATACCCAGCATGGCAGATTTGTTCGCCTGCTGCTCTGGTGTGAGCGTTTTCTTGCCGGCCCTGACTTTTGGATTGGTGATCTCTTCAATCTCTTCCAGCACTTTCTGGCATGAGGTATTTGGCGGCAATTCAGTGACCACCAATTGCCACTGGCCGCGCGCCATTTCTTCAAACTCCCAGCGAGCGCGGGCCTTGAGTGAACCACGACCCGACGAATAGATGGCGGCAATATCACTGGCAGGCGTGATGATTTGCGCACCACCCGCAAAATCAGGGCCGGGAATCAGCGAATAGAGTTCTTCATCGGTCAGGCGAGGATGACGCAGTAACGCGACCGCGGCGGATGCCACTTCCTGCAGATTGTGCGAAGGTACTTCGGTTGCCATACCAACGGCAATGCCCGAAGCGCCGTTGAGCAGCATGACAGGCAGACGAGCCGGCAGCATTTGCGGTTCCTGCTGGCTTCCATCGTAGTTGGGCACAAAATCGACCGTTCCTTCGTCAATTTCTCCGAGCAGGACATCAGCGATGGGCGTCAGCCTCGCTTCGGTATATCGCATGGCTGCGGCACCGTCGCCATCACGCGAACCGAAGTTGCCCTGACCATCAATCAGCGGATAGCGCAGCGTAAAATCCTGCGCCATACGAACCAGCGCGTCATAGGCCGCCTGATCGCCATGAGGATGGAATTTACCCAGAACATCACCCACAACGCGCGCTGATTTCACCGGTTTGGCACCAGCGCGCAGCCCCATTTCATTCATTGCATACAGAATGCGCCGCTGCACCGGTTTCTGGCCATCGCCGACATCGGGCAAGGCCCGCCCGCGCACGACTGAAACCG
>JBEBTQ010000436.1:0-3117 GCA_040393685.1 Advenella kashmirensis
GTGTGGCCATTGCCCGTTCTCTGGCAATTCGCCCCCGGTTACTGCTGCTTGACGAACCCATGTCAAACCTGGATGCGAAACTGCGCGAGAACATGCATATCGAATTGCGGCGCATACAACGCAAACTGGGCATTACCACGATTCTGGTCACGCACGACCAGACTGAGGCCATGACCATGAGTGATCGTATCGCGCTGATGAATGATGGCTGTATTCAGCAGCTGGCCAGCCCACTGGAGGTCTATCACAATCCTGATACGCTGTTTGTCTCCAGCTTCCTGGGACGGGCCAACGTATTTGAGGGTCATATCTCCCGACGCGATGACAACTGTCTGACGGTAGACAGTCAGAGTCTGAATTTTGTCGTCTGTCCGCCGCCAAATCATGTTTTCCACGAAGGCAAAGCCAATATCATGATCCGCCCGGAAAACGTGACGATTGCATCGGCACAGTCTGGCGGAAAACTGGCAGGCACGCTCTTTGAAGCGGTTTTCCTGGGAACGCACTGGCTGTGCGAAGTGGAAACGGCGCTGGGAATGTGGTTTGTCTCAACCAAAGCGCTTACGGCCAGACCCGGAGAGCAGATCATGCTGGACTGGCAGGACAACGACCTGCGCATTATTGCCGAGCAACGGAAAAACGGGTGACGTTCATGCGCAAAGAACCCTGGCTTCTGCTGACTCCTTCCCTGTTGCTGTTTGCGGGACTGCTCATCGTGCCGTTGCTGCTGGTGGCTGTTCTTTCTTTCTATGCATTCAACGGCACCACGGGCATTATTCCGGAATTCTCTTTCGGCAACTATGTCACGATCTTCTCGGATCCGTTCTACGGCGAAATTTTTCTGCGTACCGCGGGCATGGCCTTGCTGGTAACGGTGATCTGCCTGGTTTTGGGAATTCCGGAAACGCTGATTCTCGCACGCATGCGGGCGCCATGGCGTGGCATATTTCTTGTGCTCATTCTGGGCCCACTTCTGATTTCAGTTGTCGTACGCACACTGGGCTGGTCCATTCTGCTGGGCCGACAGGGGCTGATCAACGACACCCTGCAACTGCTTGGACTGATTGATTCGCCCATACGGCTGATCTTCACGTTCACCGGCATGGTCATCGGCCTGGTTCATGTCATGGTTCCCTTCATGATTATCTCGATCTGGGCGGCGCTGCGCAAGCTGGATCCCACAGTTGAACATGCGGCACGGTCCCTGGGTGGCTCACCTTTCACGGTATTTCGGCGGGTTGTGTTTCCGCAGCTGATGCCCGGCATTCTGTCCGGATCGATTATCGTGTTTGCCCTGTCCGCCTCGGCATTTGCTACTCCTGCCATTCTTGGCGGTCGTCGGCTCAAAGTGGTTGCCACCGCAGCCTATGACGAATTTCTCAGCACCCTCAACTGGCCACTGGGCGCCGCGATTGTGATTCTGCTGCTCATTGCAAACATCATAATCATCATGGGACTCAATCGCTATACAGAGAGAAAATACCGGATGATTTTTGCCAGCGGAGAAAACGCATGAAACGCAACCGTACGCTCTCAATGCTATTTCATACGGCATTCATGATATTTCTGATGGCACCGCTGCTGATCGTGATTGTGGTGTCATTTACGGATAAGGGCTTTATTTCCTACCCGAGCGATGGACTGTCGCTACGCTGGTATCAGGCGGCATTTAATGAACCCAGAATTATTGAATCGTTCCTCTTGTCCCTGAAGCTGGCCACGTTTGCCTCAACGCTGGCGGTGCTGCTGGCGGTACCGGCAGCCCTGGCGCTGACACGTTTCCGTTTCCCCTGTCGCGACGGCATCAGTGCATTTCTGATGTCGCCTCTGATGATTCCCAATGTTGTTCTGGGTGTGTCCTTTCTGCGTTTTTTCAATATTGCCGGCCTGTCCGGATCCGTATTCTGGCTGACGATGACACATGTAATCTTCATCTTCCCCTATTCCCTGCGTCTGGTACTGGCATCAGCAACCGGCATGGATCGCGAGGTGGAGATGGCAGCCAGATCGCTGGGTGCGGGCAGATGGAATGTCTATAAGCGCATTATCCTGCCGCTCATTCTGCCGGGCCTGACCGGCGGCTGGCTGCTTTCGTTTATCCAGAGTTTCGACGAACTGACCATGACGGTATTCGTTGCAACGCCAGGCACAACGACGCTGCCCGTCTGGATGTACAACCACATTGCTCAAACCATCGATCCTTTGATTACTTCCGTATCTGCTATCCTGATTATTGCGACCGTCATCATGATGATCGTCATGGATCGACTGGTTGGTCTCGACAAAGTGCTGATTGGAAAAGGTTAAGATGCACAACACAGAAATTTTGGTAATCGGCGGCGGTATTGTCGGATCCAGTGTCGCCTACGGCCTGGCGCGTCAGGACGCGCGCGTGACAATGCTGGATGAAGGCGATGTGGCCTATCGTGCTTCCCGCGGCAATTTCGGCCTGGTCTGGGTACAAGGAAAAGGGCTGGGCTTCTCTCCGTATACCCGCTGGACCATGCGTTCAGCGCGACAGTGGCCCACACTAGCCAGCGAGCTGACGCAACGCACCGGGATTGATCCCTGTCTGATGCAGCCTGGCGGATTTCGCTTTTTTCTGACTCAGGCAGAGATGGATGAGCGTATGGCCGCCATGAAACAGATCCAGGATTCCATTGACGAAAAATACGAATATCGCTTTCTCTCGCCAGCGGAAATAAGACAGCAGATTCCGTCCATTGGTCCCAAGGTTGTCGGCGCGTGTTACACGCCCATGGACGGGCATGCCAACCCATTGAGACTGCTGCCGGCCCTGCAGCACGCGGCCCGACAACTGGGCGTGGATTATCGCTATAACAGTCGTGTTGAAACGATTGATCGCAATGGCAACAGGTTTATTGTCACCACGCAGAATGGTGAAAAATATACTGCTGACAAAGTGGTGCTGTGTGCCGGTCTGGGCAATAAGCGTCTTGGACAGTTTGTCGGGCTTAACGTACCTGTTGAACCCAATCAGGGACAGGTCATGATCGGCGAACGATGTGCTCCGTTTCTTTCCTACCCGACCATGCATGTGCGGCAGACCAACGAAGGCACCATACAGATTGGCGACTCGATGGAAGATGTGGGCTT
>JBEBTQ010000437.1:0-3113 GCA_040393685.1 Advenella kashmirensis
AAACCGTTCAGAGTCGTTGTACCTTATCCACCCGGCGGCTCGGCAGATATTCTTGGACGACTCGTTGCGAAGAAATTGTCGGAGAATCTGGGAAACAATGCGGTCGTCGAAAATATCGCGGGGGGCGGTACGATCCCTGCTGCGCTTTCCGTCCTCAAAGATAAGGCGGATGGCTATACGCTTTTCGTAGCCAGCGACAACACGCTTAATATAAACAATTTCCTGCTTAAATCCCCTCGTTATGACGCCGATAAGGACTTCACCAGCGTAACCGTCCTCAATACCTATGCCCACTGGCTGATCGTCAAAAAAGATAGTCCGTTCAATTCAATGGAAGATCTCAAAAAATTCATTATCGACAACCCGAATAAAGCGTCTATCAGTGTGAACACCATAGGTGGTGCAGCCTACCTGGCATTGGACAAATGGAAAAGAGCAAACAAACTTGATTTCGAAATCATCCCCTATCGTGGCTCTCCGCCCGCTGTTTCAGATTTGATCGGGGGTGTAACCACTGCCCATATCGATGTCGTGGGATCCTCAATATCATATTACGAAGGCGGTAAAGTAAAGCCTCTCGCGGTGTTGCAGACACAACCGCTGAAAAAAATTCCCCAGCTTCAGACACAATCCTACGACGATCCGAAGGCATTGACAGTCAAATCCAATCTCTCGGTTGTCGTGAAAAATGGCACGCCACCCGACCGGATTGAAAAGTTGTACCAGGCGCTCAAGCAGGGAGAACATGACAAGGATTTTACGGATGCTTTGGACATGTTCGCATATGACGCTGTCCTGACTCCGCCCACTGAAAGTCGCAAGTTTATTCTTGAGGAAACCAGGCGCTACAAAGAACTGGTCGACGCTTCCGGCCTGGAAAAACAGTAACCCACTTCAACAGGATTGCAGCATGAAAGTCGTCATCGCATTGGTTAGACATGAAACCAATACCTTTTCTCCAATTCCGACCCAACTGAGTTCTTTCTGTCGCGGCACGAAAGCCGACGGGCCTGCCTACAGTGCAAAGGCCAGACAGCTTTGCGAGAACACAAACAGCGCCGCAGCCGCATATCTGGATCTGGCCGAATCTCTGGGCGCAGACGTCGAATTTGCGATTCTGGCCAACTCGGTTCCCAGTGGCACCGTACAGAAAGCGGCATTTGAACATATCGCTGATACAGTCGTCGCGGCAGTGCAAAAGGGGTGCGACGCCGTATTGCTTGATTTGCATGGCGCCATGGTCGCTGAAGGTTACCCTGATGCTGAAGGGGAACTCCTACGCCGGATCAAAATGGTCACACCACCCACAGTGCCTGTGGTGGTCGCGCTGGATTTCCATGCCAATTTCAGCGATGCGCTCATTCGAAATGCGACTGTTATCACGGGCTATTGCACCTATCCTCATGTCGATATCTATGAGACCGGCGAACGGGCAGCACGCACCCTCAAACGTATCCTCTCTGAAAAACTGGATACCACGATACTGTGGCGGCGCCTGCCAATGTTGACGCACATGCTGAAACAGACACCGGCCTGCCAGCCCATGAAGGACATCATGGACAAAGCAATGAAGGCTGAAGCAGACGGCCTGGTCCTTAACGCCTCGGTTTTCGGCGGCTTTCCGCTAGCCGATATTCCTCATGTGGGCTTGTCGGTTGTCATCGTTGCGGAAAAATCCAGAATCACGGAAGCGGAACGGTTGCTGGACGAATTGTGCGATCTGGCCTGGTCCAGAAGAGATGATTTTGTATATGAAGTGGAACCGTTGGCCACATCCATCGCAAAAGCCCGACAGTTGGAACACGGTCCGGTCGTTCTGGTTGATCATGGCGATAACTGCGGGGCCGGCGGCATCACAGACGTCATGGCGGTGCTGGAAGAAGTCATGAAGCAGGGCCTCACCGACGTGGTTGCAGGGCCGATCTGGGATCCCGAAGCGGTCGACACATTGATTCAGGCGGGTGTCGGCACCACCCTGACAATCGATCTTGGCGGCAAGACCGACATGCCAGAACTTGGCTTGAAAGGACAACCGCTGCAAATTACAGGTACAGTCATCAACATCACAGATGGCAACTTCCAGATCACGGGCCCCATGTTTACCGGTATGTGGCTAAGCCTTGGTCGCACGGTCGTCATGGAGAGCAATGGGGTCACTATCTTTGTCTCTGAAAAACCGCAAGAACCCTACGATGTCGGCGTATTCACCCATGCCGGCATTGACCCCTTCAGCAAGAAATACGTCCTGATTAAATCGCGCCAGCACTTCAGGGCTGGCTTCGAAAAAGACGCAAGGCATATCGTCTTAATCGCCGGACCGGGTGTATGCAGCTCGGACTACAGCATTTTCCCGTTTCGTCATTTGTCCCGGCCGATTTATCCGCTGGATAGTGACGCCAGCCCGGCGCATGCAGAAGGCACACACTAGCATGAGGTTCTGAGACTCGGCTAAGCTCAAGAGTCGAAAACCTTGCTTCTGCAAACTCCATAAAGGCGGTATGCCTCAGATCATGAAAGTGCATGTTCACGAACATGCCTTCATCTACGGGTATACCGTCTCTTCCGCAGTCAGCGAGATACGATGTCTTGCCCGCAGACATTCGAGCGTAGAAACCTGCGTAAATTTTGGGTAGTTTGACTGAAAAGAGTGGATTTTTCGCGATCTAAGCGCGTAAAACCTGGCGCAACAAATACGCTAACTCATTGATTTTATTAATTATTGATATTGTTCAATCAAAGGATATAAAGTATTTGGTGCGAGCGAAGAGACTCGAACTCTTACACCTTTCGGCGCTGGAACCTAAATCCAGTGCGTCTACCAATTCCGCCACGCTCGCATCAAAGAACGGGGATTATAGTAGGCTTTGACGGTGTGCGTAAAGGAAATATGTCAATCTCGCGTATTTAAACGCGAATCTCCCCGAAGGTGCGCCGAACTGCCGGAAAGTCATCCGAAATAATCGCTACGAGTCAGAGATCGTTTTGCCTCCTGACGGACTCGCGTTTACCCCTTGTCAAACTGCTGAATCCTGTCCTTGACATCCTCCCCTCCCTAAATGAAGGGGATTCCTACTGCCTTAACCGGTGAGGGCAAGTGCTTCGGTGGGTTCCTG
>JBEBTQ010000438.1:0-3094 GCA_040393685.1 Advenella kashmirensis
GAAGAGAATAATTAACTGAAGACAATATTTAACCGGAGACATTTTATGAAACTGACAACACTGGCTGCGGGCATCGCGGGCGCCTGTACGATCGCCGCTGCGGCACCGGCATTTGCAGACTATCCGAACAAGCCGATCACCATGGTGGTACCGTTTTCTCCTGGTGGCAACCTGGACATTACGGCCAGGATTATTGCACCTGCCATGGAGAAATCGCTGAATGCCCGCATTGTGGTCGTCAATCGACCCGGGGCAGGAGGCATTATCGGTGCCAATCAGGTCGCACGCGCAGCACCGGATGGCTACACCATCCTGGTAACCACACCCAACGCAATTGCCGTTGCACCTTTCATGACCCCAACGGATTACAAACCCGAGGATTTTCAGTCGGTAGGCATGATTGCCAAAACGCCACTTGTGATTGACGTTGCATCGGGCAGCAAGTTTTCGTCTGTGCAGGATCTGATTAAACAAGCCTGTGATAATCCCGGCAAGATGACACTTGGCCATTCGGGAATTGGCACCACCAATTATGTGGCAATGATCCGGTTGCAGCAGGTCACCAAATGCACTTTCAACCCCATTGCCTATAAGGGCTCTGCACCAGCCCTGGTTGATCTTGCCGGCGGGCAGATCGATCTTGTCATTGACCAGCTCAGCAGTTCGGCAAACCTGATCAATGGTGGAAAACTCAAGGCGCTGGCCGTCATGACTCGTCAGCCTGTTTCAGCCCTGAAGGGTGTAACGACACTGGAGGAGGCGGGAATCAAGGGGCTGGATGAATCGACAAGTACCGGCTTGCTGCTGCCAAAGGACACGCCTGCAGAGGTCATTACGACGCTAAATGAAGCTGTCAAAAAAGCCGTAGATGATGAAACCGTGAAAAAGGCGATGGAAAATATAGGCAGCACAGCAATTTCATCGGAACCAGCTGCATTTACCGCACTTATTTCAAATGAAACGAAGATGGCGCGTGAGCTGGATCAGGCTGGCAAACTGAAAACGAAATAACCCGAAAACCGGCAAACCCTTGACCAGATACGCACTGAACATTTATTGCAGACGATTATGACGAAACCTTGCCTTGCACCCCTTTCGACGATGACACAGCTGAACTTTTCCATGCCGGAAAATGCCTGCGACAGTCATGCCCACATCTTTGGACCGTACAACGTCTTTCCGCTGGCTGAGGAACGCAGTTACACGCCGCCGGAAAATCCCGTCAATCGTTATCTGGCGCATCTGGACAGTATTGGGTGTACCAGAGGGGTGCTGGTGACCGCCAGTGCAAATGGAACAGACAATCGTTCTGTCCTGGATGCGCTGGCCCAATATCCGGAGAAGCTGCGTGGCGTTGCTGTCAGCGATGCAACTGCGAGTGTCGAAACACTGAATGAATGGCATCAGGCGGGGATCGCGGGCTTGCGCTTCAATCTGTATGCGGTCAATGGTGCGACCGTATACAAAAATGGTGTGGGTCTGGATGCCTTGCAAGAACTGGCACCCAAAATGCGAGAAGTGGGTTTGCATGCACAGATCTGGGTTCACGCACCAGACCTTGTCGAGCTGGCTCCGCGACTATCACAACTGAAACTTCCCCTTGTGATTGATCATATGGGCAGAATGAATGCCTCCGAAGGAACTGATGATCCGGGATTTCAGCAGTTATTGCGCCTGCTGGCAGAGGGTATTGCCTGGACCAAAATATCCGGGGCAGATCGCAATACCAACCAGCCTGGGCGGTATGAAGATATTGAACCTTTCGTGCAGGGCATCATTCGTGCCAACCGCGAGCAGGTAGTCTGGGGCTCCGACTGGCCGCATATCAATTATTACGAAGCGGATCGCGTCCCCGACGATGGCGTTCTGCTGAATACTCTGGCACGCTGGCTGCCGGATGAAGACGACAGAAAGCAGATTCTTACCGTTAACGCCGCCCGTCTTTACGGATTTGTGCAGGCAAGTGCCCGATAGCCTGGTCGATACGTGAGGCAGCGCGCCGGATCAGCGCCAGCACTGCCTTTTCTGCTGCAGCGGGTTTTTGTTCAGTGATGGACTCGAGCAATGCGCGATGAAGGGCCAGCGCCTGCGCGTCAGGACCCCAGTCACCGCTGGATACCTGAAAGCTGGTCTCCCAGACTGCGGAAAGCGCCGTCCCCAACTGAAACATGAACTGATTGCCACTGGCTTTAATGACGGCCGCGTGGAAAGCCAGATCGGCTTCAATATACGATCGCTTGCTATTGGCTTTCTGCATGTTCAGAAATGCAGTACCAATGGCATCGATATCCTCAGCGTGCGCACGCGCGGCGGCCAGCCTGGCTGCCACCGGTTCAATGGCCTGTCGCAATTCCATCAGATCTTCCAGCAATTTGCGGTCAGTAGGCAGGTTGCCATACCACGACAAAACGGCAGGATCAAAAAGATTCCATTTCTGCCTTGACTGAACGTGGGTGCCGGTTCGCGGCCGGATGGAAACCAAGCCTTTGGCGGCGAGGCTCTTCATCGCTTCGCGAATGCTAAGGCGGCTTGCGCCATAAGTCTGTGCAAGCTGATCTTCTGTAGGAAGCTGCGAACCTTCAACGAATTCACCAGCAACAATACTGTTGCCGATAGCATCGACGATCTGGTGATGGAAATTTTTCAGGCGAGGTGACGACATTTGCGGAGTATATACCAGATTCTGAATATAAAAAGGCCTAACACTTGCCGTAATCATCTGATGATTGTATCATTGCTTTTATAAACACAGACCGGGCCCAGACTGGGATCATCAGCCGGCTTACATCACCTAAAAGGACGAGACATGAAAAAACGACTTGCCGGCGTGTTGGCGCTGGTATTAAGCGGTTTGCTTTCCCCGATGGCGGTTCAGGCCCAGGACTTTCCAAGTAAGCCCATCACCATGATTGTTCCGGTTCCTCCGGGCGGTTCGGGTGACATGGTTTCACGACTCACCGCCTCAGCGGCGGCCAGCGATCTGGGGCAATCCATTGTGATCGAAAACCGGCCGGGCGCTACCGGAAATATTGGTACCGTCGTCGCCGTCAGATCTGCACCAGACGGGCATACCATTTTCCTTTGCAGTATCGGC
>JBEBTQ010000439.1:0-3092 GCA_040393685.1 Advenella kashmirensis
CCCTCACGGATTTGCATGAGATTGCGCATACTCAGCTGCGCCTGCCATTCCAGACGATTGTTCACAACCAGATGAAATATCTCCTGGCCGGGATTGACCACCGCTCCCAATACGGCGTTTCTGACGGAGATGACGCCATCTGACGGCGCAAGCAACTGGGTATATGAGGTGCGCTGTTTCTGAGTTTCCAGCGCTGCCCTGGCGGACGTGACTTCTGCCTGCGCGTTCTTCTCATTCGATATAGCCTGATCTACTTCGGACTGACTGATCGCGCCCGTATTGCGGATCTTCCTGATGCGGTCGGCATTTCGCCTGGCCGTATCCAGCGATGCCTGAGCCTGGCGCAAGCGCGCTTCTGCCTGGGTTTGCTCACCGCGACTGGTCGTATCCTCAAATTCGGCAAGCAGCTGTCCTTTCTGCACGCGATCTCCGACATCTGCGTGCAGCGATTTCAGACGCAATCCGCTGGTCTGCGCGCTGATGCTGGCATCATTCCAGGCGCGAACGTTTCCGGTAGCACCAATACCCGGCGTCACGGTTGTCCGAACCACGTTGTGCAGAGCCACGGTGAGTGCGGGTCGAGTTGCGGTCGCCTCTTCTGCAAAAGAAGGATTCAGGGCAAGGGTCCAGAGTCCCATCACCAGGATGACGGAACGCGTCAATGTTGTTAATGGATTCAGCACAATGTCTGCCTGCTCAAATACAGAAAAAAACAGACGTATCGTACATGTAAATACGATACGTCTGCTCTTATGTATTGTGAATTGTTGTAAATGACAGGCCTGACTGATTATTTTTTCGCCGCCAGGTCTGCCACGATATTGGCTGCTTCCTTGATTGCAATATCCAGACTTTCCTTGCGTTTTTTCTCGTCGGCCAGTTCCTGAGTCAGATTGCCCTCACCAGCAGCAAGTCCATCGTCCAGGCGGAATGAATTGACATCGGACTCGCCCAGTTTCTTGCGGCGCTCTTCGAACTGCGATTGCTCCTGAGACATTTTCTCTCTTTCCGCAAGACGGGTCGCATAACGCAGAGAGATCACTTTCTTGTCTGACGTTTTGCGCGCATAGGCCAGTTCGTCCAGTAGCAGTTTCCAGCTCTCCGATTTGCCTGCACGGTCTTCGTGCTGAGTTTTCAAGGCACCAATTTCGCCAGCCAGCGTATCATTGGCGCTGTATTTGGTTGGCTCAATCTTGCTCCACGGCATGGCGTTTTCGTAACTGGATTCACCCAGCTCTTTCGGATCAAAGGCCGATGGGAACACAATATCGGGAACGACGCCCTTCTCCTGAGTCGAACTGCCGTTGACTCGGAAGAATTTCTGAATCGTCCATTTCAGCGATCCCAGCTCTTCACCCTCGTGCCGACGCAGAAACTCATCCAGGCCACGAATGGTCTGTACAGAGCCCTTGCCCCAGGTCGGATCTCCAATCACGACACCGCGGCCGTAATCCTGAATGGCTGCCGCAAAAATTTCAGAGGCCGATGCGGAAATGCGGTTAACCATAACACCCACAGGCTTGTCCCATACCACTTTGCCACTGGCACTTCGAACATTGGAAACTGTTCCTTCTGCGGTACTGACCTGCACTATCGGATTTGGGCCGCCAAGAAACAGGCCACTCAAATTTGCCGCTTCACTCAGTGAGCCGCCACCGTTATTGCGCAGATCAAGCAGTACGCCTTCTACGCCCTCTTTCTCGAGCTTTTCAAGAATAGTGCGTACATCACGGGTCACACTCTTGTAATTGCTCTCACCACGGGCTTTGGCATCAAAATCTTCATAAAAACTGGGAATGGTAATAATGCCAACCTTGTGTTTATTGCCTTCTTCGCCGGCTTCATAGATGCGATAACGGGCGGCCTGATCTTCCATTGTCACTTTCTGGCGAACAATGGAGATGGTCGTATGCTTACCTTCCATGCCTCTTTCAGCAGGAATGATCTCAATACGCACTGTGGTACCGCGCTTGCCGCGAATCAGCTTCACGATATCATCAAGACGCCAGTCAACCACGTCTTCCATGGGACCGGAGGCGCCTTGACCCACTGCAACGATCCGGTCACCCGGATTCAACTTGCCCGACTTGGCAGCCGGACCACCAGGAACCACTTCGCGGATCTGACCGTATTCATCGCGTTTTTGCAGCACAGCGCCAATGCCGTCAACCGACAGGCTGATCTGCACATCAAAATTCTTCGCAGAACTTGGACTGTAATAGGACGTGTGAGGATCTGTACTGTTCCCATAGGCATTCAGGAACATCTCGGCGACGTCCTCGCCATTCATGCGCATGATCTGGTTGCGATTATTGATATAGCGCTTTTTGAGCTTTTCAATAATCACGCTGTCCTTGCTGCCTGCCAGTTTGAGTCGCAAGTAATCGTTCTTGATACGCTTACGCCAGAGATCATTGATCTGCGCATCTGACGTGGCCCATTCTGCCTTCTTGCGATCCAGATCGAAAGACTCTTCCTTGTCGAAGTCAAAGGGCTTGTCCAGCAGTTTGATGGCGTGATCGAAACGCTGCTCGACACGATCCCGGTATTTTTCGAACATCACAAAGGCCGGCGCAAGGCGTCCGGTCATGAGCATGGTATGAATGTTTTTCTGAACTGGCTCAAATTCGTCGATATCTGACTTGAGCAAGTACATTTTGGCCGGATCCATCATTTTGAGATATTCCTTGAACACCGCCTGTGACATTTTTTCGTCCAGCGGTTTCTTGTCATACTCAAAACGTGTCAGGATATTGGCAACAATAATCGCTGCCTTGGCCTGGTCGACAGTTGGCTCAAGCGCCTTCTTCTCTGGCTTCTTCAGAGAAACCGGTGCTTTGCTTGTGTCTGTCGTAGCGCTATTGTTCTTTGCCAGCAGTTGATGCTGCGTGGATTGCGACTGTTCAAGCCGTTCAATGCGGTTCAGCGCTTCCGAGTCGGCATATACGCAGGCCGAAGTAGCCAGGAGTGCAAGAGCCGTTGCCAATACTTTCAACTTCATACAGTGCAATCTCAACGAATGGGTAGGATAATAGGGACTGATTCTAACGAACTGCGGTCAATTTTACCCATGTTTTCCGGCAAACACATGA
>JBEBTQ010000440.1:0-3089 GCA_040393685.1 Advenella kashmirensis
GCTCCTTGCTCTCGGTAGCCAGTTGCTTTTTTGATCACGAACATCTGCGCTTTACCCGATCAGACGGTTCTTGCAAGCTGGAAGACGAGAACTGGGCATATCTGGTGATCCGCGCCGCATTCGGCATGATTTTTGGTACTGCCGCCTATGTCTTTACGTTCCAGGGCGTTCTGAGCGATACATCATGGGCAGCCGTAGCAACGATTGCCGTTTTTTCCGGCTTTATCTTTGATTACCTGATTTTCAAGCGTGGTAAAAATCGATAGTCCCTTGATACTTCCTTAAAAGTTAGTCTCTTTAAACAGAGGTGATTAACACAACAAGGCTCGCCATCAACGGTGAGCCTTTTGTTTTTCAGCTTGCTCCTTAAGGCTCCATGCGTGCCCTCTTCTTTGATGGCGCACCGCTCGCCTGCTTTCTCCTATTCACGCTTCTCGCATTGAGCGCTTGACGATGCTGAGTTGCCCCCTGGCGCGCAACATGCACGCATTTGTGCGTCAGAGCCTTGCATTGAAGCACTTGTGCACCTGAACGATGCGCCAGAAAAGTAAGATGAGCGCTTTGGCAGCATGCCGCACATCGGTGGACGCGTCATGCCACCTTTACAGTAAAAAATCGCAGACATCATCTCCCGAAATTCAATGTATGCACAGCCGCGGTGCCTGTGCATATCCGCATGCCGATACACCGACATTTGAACCTGGCACGACTATTGCTTGAACTGCAGTGGTTACCTGTTTACGCCCTCTTACTTTTTTCCGGAGCAAACAAATGAATCGTCGCAGTGTTCTTAAATCCCTGGTATGCAGTCTGGCTCTCGCTTTTGGCTCTGGCGCGCTCACTAACAGCTGGGCGCAGGGACAGATCGATCCCTCCAAGCCACCGATCAAGGTTGGCATTTTGCATTCACTGTCCGGGACCATGGCCATTTCTGAAACCGTCCTCAAAAACGTTGCACTCATGGAAATCGACGCCATCAACAAAGACGGTGGCATTCTCGGCCGCAAGGTGGAAGCGGTTGTCGTTGATCCGGCATCCAACTGGCCGCTCTTTGCTGAAAAAGCCCGCGAATTGCTGAGCCAGGAAAAAGTGGCTGCTGTTTTCGGATGCTGGACTTCGGTATCGCGTAAATCGGTACTGCCCGTTTTTGAAGAACTCAATGGCCTGCTCTTTTATCCAGTTCAGTACGAAGGCGAAGAAATGTCCCGGAATATTTTCTACACGGGAGCGGCCCCCAATCAGCAGGCCATTCCGGCCGTCGAATATCTGATGAGTGAAGAAGGCGGCGGCTACAAACGGTTCTTCCTGCTGGGTACCGATTACGTCTATCCACGTACCACGAACAAAATTCTGCGCGGCTATCTGCACAGCAAAGGTGTGGCAGACAGTGATATTCAGGAGGTCTACACACCCTTCGGACACAGCGACTATCAGACGATTGTGAACGACATCAAAAAATTTGCAGCGGGCGGCAAGGCAGCAGTGATCTCTACCATCAATGGCGATTCCAACGTGCCTTTCTATAAAGAGCTGGGTAACGCCGGAATCAAGGCTATCGATACACCCGTCGTGGCATTCTCTGTAGGCGAAGAAGAGCTGAGAGGCATTGATACCAAACCGCTTGTCGGGCATCTGGCGGCCTGGAACTACTTTATGTCCCTGGACAATCCGGTTAATAAAAGCTTCAAGAAGCAATGGGCCGATTACGCCACTGCAAAAAAACTGCCTGGCGCAGACAAACCGCTGACAAACGACCCCATGGAGGCGACCGTGGTCGGCCTGAAAATGTGGAAAGCCGCAGTTGAAAAAGCCGGTAAAACCGATGTTGATGCGGTGCGTGCCGCTATGATCGGTCAAAAAGTTGCAGCGCCAAATGGCTTTGACATGGAGATGGGCAGCAACCATCACTTGTACAAGCCTGTGATGGTCGGAGAAATTCGTCCTGATGGTCAGTTCGATATCGTATGGAAGACCGACAAACCCGTGCGGGCACAACCCTGGAGTCCGTTCATTGCAGGAAACGAAAAGAAACCTGACGAAGTGAAGTGATTCGCAGGCGGCTGGTGCCAGCGTGCCTGGCCGCCCCACAGATTTCATCCGCAATTTTCATCTGTAATATTGGTATTTTCCGAATGACAATATCTGGAATCCTGCAGAAATACTTGCCTGCTACCGCCGCGCTGTGTATCGCTATGCTGATGGCCTGTGCAGCAACCGCATGGGCTGCCGGTATCCCGCAAGCCGAGCTAAAGAGTCTGATTTCGGGCTCCTTCACCGAACGAAAGGCAGCCATCGAAAAGCTGGCCGAGGCCGATCCTCTGCAAGCGCGACCGATACTGCAAAGTCTCTCACAATCAACCCTGTACGGCCTTCCGGATGGAAGAGTCGTCATCAAATCCGCTCAGGGTCTGAGCGACGTAGAAACCGGCGAGATGGTAAATGCAGATATTCAGCAGGCGCGCCAGCCCGTGCTCAATAACGCCCTGCGTCGTCTGATACAGAACGCACTGGCCTCCATGAGTCTGTTTGCTGAAGATGTGGCAACAAGGCGCATGGCTATTGATAACCTGCAAAATCGGCCGGAAAGCCTGTCCCGCGACCAGCTGGACAAAGCCCTTGCGACTGAAACGGATCCCGGACTCAAAGCACGGCTGACCATCCTGCACACTCTTGCCACGGCGGCAGACAGCGAAACCCCAAAAGCGCTCAGACTGCAGGCCGTCAATGAGCTGGGCAATGTCAATCTTGCCTACGCAAAAACGGTACTGAATAACATCGCACAGCAGACCGGCGATGCGCAGGATGAACTGGCATTGGCCGCCGACGACTCTCTGTCACGTATTGAAGGTCGTCAACGCAATGCGGCGCTGGCCAATAATGCCTTCACAGGGCTGAGTCTGGGCAGTGTTCTGGTTCTGACTGCACTGGGACTGGCCGTCATTTATGGTCTGATCGGTGTCATTAATATGGCGCATGGCGAGTTCCTGATGCTGGGTGCCTACGCCACCTATCTGACGCAACGCGCGTTCCAGACCTGGCTGCCGCAGTGGTTTGACTATTACCTGATCGCCGCCCTGCCCGTTGCTTTT
>JBEBTQ010000441.1:0-3076 GCA_040393685.1 Advenella kashmirensis
CATGAAACAGGCCAAACGAAAGAACCCAGCATGACAGAACCAAACGAGCAGAAAGCGCCGCTGGTGCATCTGGCCAATGCCATCGGTGCAATGAGCGAAGTATCCTCGCGTGTCGGACAATACATTCTGGCGAACCCGGAAAAGGTCGTTCGTCAAACTGTCGCCGAACTGGCAGACATTACCCATAGCGGTCAGGCAAGTGTATTGCGTGTGTGCCACCAACTGGGATTCACCGGATTCAGTCAGTTCAAGCTGGCACTCATGGCTGAACTGGCGACCAATGAACACAGCAGCACGACCGGCAGCCAGAACGAAGAAGATCGTCACGCCGCCTTGTCGCAGCGCCTGGCGCGAAGCATGCAGAAAACAGCTTACGCTCTGCCAGAGGGTCAATTGCAAACCATCGCCGCGCTCATGGTCAGGGCACGCCGAATCTCCATTTTTGGTTCCGGTATCTCCGGTCTGGTCAGCCAGCTGGTGTCTTACCGCCTGATGCGCCTTGGCCTGCCTGCCCAGGCTTTCCAGGATCCCGTACTGGCCCATGAAGTCATGACCAACGTAGATAAAAATTGCGTTGCGCTGGGTATCTCCGAAAGCGGTGTCACACTGGACACCGTGGAATTTCTGAAACGTGCCCGTTCGGCTGGTGCAAAAACCATTGTCATTACTGGCAGAATCAACAGTCCGGTCACCCAGGCTGCAGACCTCTCCCTGCTGGCAGTCCCCATAGAACCGCTGACCATCGGCGGCGATATTTCACCTGCCATCAGCAAAATCTATCTGGTGGAAATGCTCGCCGCCGCCATCGCCGATCTGTCGCGCAGTTCGAAGTGATCTCACGGAGTAAAACTCCAAGAACCGTAAATAAAATTGAAATAAATAACCAATAGAATGACGCCTGTCCGGAAATTACAGGTGTCATTATGGCGACGTCAGTCAGGCTTGAACAAATTGAAAAACGCTACGGCGAGAAGCGCACACTGAATGATGTGTCGCTGGATGTCGCAGCAGGCGAATTTCTCACGCTGGTAGGCCCATCGGGCTGCGGCAAATCCACACTGCTGCGTGTCATTGCCGGACTGACGCCTCATGAAGGTGGCCGCGTCCATATCGGCGAGCAGGACATGACGCAATCGCCTGCGCGCGAGCGCCCTGTGTCCATGGTGTTTCAGAGCTACGCGCTTTACCCTCATATGACCGTGGCGCAGAACATTGCAACGCCCCTGCGCATGAAACGGCTGCCGGCCGCGGCAAGGCTACCGCTCATCGGACGTTTCTGGCCAGGCAGTCAGCGGCTGCGCAGACAGATCGATCAGGAAGTCAGTCAGATCGCCGCTCAGGTGCAGCTTGACCATCTGCTGAATGCCAAACCCTCGCAATTATCAGGTGGCCAGCGACAGCGTGTGGCCGTTGCGCGCGCCATGGTCAAACAGCCCGGCGTTTTCCTGATGGACGAACCATTGTCCAATCTTGATGCCAGATTGCGGGTGCATATGCGCGCCGAACTCTCTGCCCTGCATCAGCGCACGGGCGCAACCTTTATTTATGTCACGCATGATCAGGTCGAAGCCATGACGCTGTCGACACGCGTTGCCGTGGTCATGGATGGCAGTATTGTGCAGGTTGGCACGCCAAGACAGCTGTACGAAGACCCTCAGGATATTCGTGTTGCGTGCTTTATCGGCAGCCCAGAAATGAATGTGATGTCAGTCTCGTATGACGAAGACAATGGCGCCACATTGGGCGGTGTTCCGGTACCCATGCGCCTTCAAACCACAGATGCAATATTTCAAATGGGATTCCGGCCCGAAAGCGTAACCATCACTAGTCCTTCGGCACATCACGATGCGTCTTATGTCCGAATCTACGCGAATCTGGAGCGCATCGAAGTACTGGGTCATGACGCACTGCTGTTCTGCAGACATTCGCGTTCCGGTAAAGCCGTGGTGGCACGCTGTGATGTGGCACAAGTGGATCGCCTGCGACAGCAGAATGACCCATCACAGACGCTGATGCTGTCCATTGATCTGAATGGAACGTTCTGGTTTGACGCCCAGGGCAAGCGCGTTCCATCACCCATCGACAACTGCGAAGTGATTTCGCTTTACAAACACGCATCTCAGGCATGAACACCGTCACCTTGCCCCAGCCAGCACCGCAAGCCACGTCCGAACCGGCAAAAACACCATCACACGCCACACATCGCCGCTGGCCTGACAGTCGTGCCTGGTGGTTCGCCATGCCCGCCTCGTTCCTGATGCTGGCCACGATGATACTGCCCATCATCATCGTGACCCTGCTCAGTTTTACCGACTACGAGCTAGGGATGCCGGATATTTCATTTGTGGGAATCGATAATTATCTGACCATTCTGCAGGACGGCAAGTTCTGGCACGTCCTGGGCAATACCCTGCTCTATACCTTGTTCGTTGTGCCGGGATCCGTGATCGGCGGTCTGCTGCTGGCCATTCTGGTGCAAGGGGTAGGCAAAGGCCGGCGCATTTATCAATGCCTGTTCTTTCTTCCTGTGACCGCAACACTGGTCGCCATGGCCACAGTGTGGAAATATCTTCTGCACGGCAATATCGGCCCCGTCAATCAGCTGCTTCAGGCGCTGGGCATGACGCGTATCGAGTTTTTCGGCGATCCGGGTCTGGTACTTTTCTCTCTGGCCATTATCGGTATCTGGCAGCTTATCGGCTTCAACATGGTGTTGTTTATTGCAGGCCTGGTCGCCATTCCCGAAGACCTGTATGACGCCGCAAAGATAGACGGCGCCGACCGGGCACTGGATCGTTTTTTCACGGTCACGCTGCCTCTTCTGGGACCCACGCTGCTTTTTGTCATCGTCACATCCAGTATTACTGCGTTCAAAGTATTTGACACCGTGGCTGTTCTCACCCGCGGCGGTCCACAGGGATCCAGCGAAGTCATTCTTTATCAGATTTATCTTGAAGGCTTCCAGTATCTGCGCACCGGCAGTGCATCTGCCATGACCATCCTGTTTCTGGCCTGCATTCTGATTCTGTCCTGGGTGCAGACCCGCATTACCGAAAGAAAGGTCCACTATCAATGA
>JBEBTQ010000442.1:0-3073 GCA_040393685.1 Advenella kashmirensis
CGCGGAAATACAGGCCAAACATACCGCCTACGGAATCAGTGCAGAATGGCACACCTGCGGCTTTGGCTTTCTCGGTCAGACCTTTGGCGAGCTTGCCTGTCTGCGTTTGCAGGGTTTCATAAAAACCGGGGCGCGAGAGTATTTCCAGTGTCTTCAGACCGGCAGCAACGGAAACCGGGTTGCCTGACAGCGTGCCTGCCTGATATACCGGTCCGAGAGGCGCGATCTGATCCATGATGTCGGCGCGTCCACCGAAAGCGCCTACCGGCATACCGCCGCCAATCACTTTGGCCAGTGTCGTCAGGTCGGGGGTGACGCCAGACAGGCCTTGCACGCCCTGAGGGCCGACGCGAAAGCCGGTCATCACTTCGTCAAAGATCAGCAGGGCGCCGTGCTGTGTGCACAATTCGCGAAGACCAGCCAGAAAACCGTCGACTGGCTTGATCAGATTCATATTGCCGGCGATTGGTTCAACAATAATGCAGGCGATTTCCTGGCCGAATTCGGCGAAGGCGGCCCGCACCGCATCCAGATCGTTATAGTCCAGCACGAGGGTGTGAGCGACAAATTCGGCAGGCACACCGGCAGACGTAGGGTTGCCAAAAGTAAGCAGCCCTGAACCAGCCTTGACCAGCAGGCTGTCGGCATGTCCATGGTAGCAGCCTTCAAACTTGATGATTTTATTGCGACCGGTAGCACCGCGAGCCAGCCTGATGGCGCTCATGGTTGCTTCCGTACCGGAGCTGACCAGACGCACTTTCTCGATGGACGGAATGCGCTCAATGATGGCTTCGGCAAGAAGTGATTCGGCTTCGGTAGGCGCGCCAAAGGACAGGCCGGATTCAGCCGCCCGCTGCACTGCTTCGATCACTTCGGGGTGGGCATGACCCACGATGGCCGGGCCCCATGAACCCAGGTAATCAATATATTGCTTGCCGTCTGCGTCCCAGATATACGCGTCCTTTGCCTTGCTGATGAAACGCGGTGTGCCGCCCACTGAACGGAATGCGCGAACCGGGGAATTGACACCGCCTGGGATCGATTGAAGGGCACGTTTAAAAAGGACTTCGTTCTGGGACATGATTAGGTCTTTCTGAAAAAATATCGAATAAAAATAGGTGAACCAAATAGGTGAACCGTTTAGGGCCGGAAAAGATACCGGTGCATGGACTGGCTGAAAACGCCGATACACCGTGGCGCGTCTGTACTAATGAATGGCTATGCCATCACGACGGGGGACGCGCTTCAAACAGCGAAGCGTAATAGGCCGCGGTACCACGAATGTCATCTTCACCAAAGAGGCCGGTAATGACGGCGATGCTGTCGGCGCCCGCTTCCACGACCAGGCTGGCATTATCGCGATTGATGCCGCCGATGCCGACCAGGGCCGGCGCAGCCGAGGACTCGCGCAGTTGCCTTGCAGCCTGAAACAAGGCCAGGGGTGCGCGCACGGCGTTTGGTTTGACCATGGAGGGAAACAGGGCACCAAAAGCGATGTAATCGGGGTTGTGCTGCATCTTGTCACTGGCGATATCGATGCTGTCATAGCACGATACACCAATCACGAAGCCTTCCCGATGGCGGGCTTCAAGTTCCTTGCGCACCGTATCCATGGCGGCATCGTCCTTTCCCAGATGGACGCCGTCGGCATCCAGATCCAGCGCCAGCTTCCAGTCGTCATTGACGATAAACAGTACACCCGCGCGACGGCAGATATCGCGCAAAGAAGTGGCAAGCGGTCGCACCTGTTCTGCAGGCATGGTCTTCTGTCGCCATTGCAGGACCCGCATGCCGCCTTCACAGGCCAGACTGACGGCGTCTTTAAGCCGTTCGCCGTCATGCCATTCGGGAGTAATGCCATATAGACCGGAGGGAAAGGGTGAGACTGTCATGGACCTCTGTCGGTTGTTGCGCGTGAATAAAAGAGTATAGCCACAAAGCACCGGCAGGCGCCAGCGCTTGTGCTGCGGGCTCGCCGGTCAGGTTTTCTGCAGCCGCTGCGCGACGAGTTTGCTCATGCCCAGCTTGCGCCCGTCTGCCAGTGCCTTGTGTGCATAGTCGATTGCCTGTGCGCAGGATTCGGTGAGCGCCTTTGCGCTGGTAAGCTGGCAGGCCAGTGCCGCGCTGATCATGTCTCCGGCTTCTGTTTGTCCTGCAATCGGAAAGAATCCAAAGGCCCGGCTGCGGCCACCACTTTCCAGCAGAACGTGCTGATGGTTGTCGTCTGAGGTTGGGCAGAAGAGGGCAAGGCAGGATTTGGCGCCGGTAGACAGAATCGCGTCCAGCAGCACCGGAATGGGATTGTCGCCGTCTGCATCATCATCGGGCGCCCACTGATTCAGATAACTGCAGTCGACGACCACGCAACTGGCCTGGGGAATCAGCGTTTCCCAGGTGGCCAGTCGCAGGGCTTCAATTTCATCATCAGAGCTGTCTTCAATAACCGATGCGTATTGTGGGCCCAGATAAAGGATTAAGGGAACGCTGTCGTAATCTGCAGCAATCTGGGCAATCACGCTGACGTGATCTGCACTGTATAAGCCGGCGGCGCGGATTGCCTGTACCGGAATATCTTCCAGCAGGCAGCGTGCCTGGTTATCCAGCAGTTCGTCGGTGACAGGGTGGATCTCTTCGATCATCCCGGTATCCTGAACCGTGATCGCGGTCAGAGCGGTGACTGCCTGGCAGCCAAATTGGGCGGCGGTCAGTATGTCTCCACCCAGCCCGGAGCGTCCGGTAGGATCCAGATGATTAAAAAACAGAACGGTGCAGGCAGGGGCAGGGGACACAGGGCACTGGAAATAGAAGACGGGCAGTAAAAGAAAGCCGAAGAAAGCCGACAGTGAAATTTGCTGTAACGCAAAAAAGCACGATACGGATTCTGGAGAAAGCGGGCTAAAGACATCATTTTAAATTAAAATGGTCACGAAAGCGTGCACAGGCATGTTTCCGGAGCACGCAGTACATCTGCTCTGTCCGATTCGCGAAGTTACATTTGAATGTTAGGAAATAACCGTATTATGCGTACCTGGATGTGTTTAATTTGTGGTTGGGTTTATGATGAGGAAACCGG
>JBEBTQ010000443.1:0-3053 GCA_040393685.1 Advenella kashmirensis
TAACGGTTTGGCAGGAAAACAGGGATAAGTTTGGCGCGGTCCCGTCAAATCCACGCTAAAATCCTGAGCATGAAAAACCTTGAGCGTGTTTACATACGACTGCCGAACTGGATTGGTGACGTTTGCATGTCTACCCCTGCCCTGCAGGCGGCCGTGTCTACCGGTCTGAATATCGTCGCCTGCGGCAAGCCATGGGCCCGATCCGTGCTGACGGATATGCCAACGCTGCAGTTTCTGCCTGTAAGCGGTGAATGGCAGCAGGACCGTCGGCAAATCAGGGAACATATCCGCCGCCATCCGGTGCCAGGTCGCAATGCGGGCCTGCTGCTGCCCGATTCGCTCACCAGTGCACTGGCCTTCCGGCTTGCCGGACTAGCCTGCGCCGGCTATCGCGACGATGGCCGTTCTCTGTTGCTCAAATGGCCTTTTTCCAAACCCGGTGAACCCATGCACGCGGTTCAGTCATGGTACTGGCTGACACGTCAGGCATTTGCCAAATGGGGCTATACACTGCCGGCGCAACCGGCGCAAAATCTTCATCTCTCGTCGGATTCAGACAGTATGGCTGCCGCCAGTGACGCATTGCTGCAGGCGCGTGCAGGAGAAAGTCCCATACTGATTGCACCTACCGCTACCGGTCAGCACAAGGGAAAAAATAAGGTGTGGCCGCATTTTGACGCGCTCACGCGGCAGTTGCAGGCACAGCGGTATACCGTGGCCATGTGTCCACCTGAAGCCGAGCTTGAACAGGCAAAGGCGAATGCCCCCACCGCTACTGTGATTGCACCCTTGTCCTTGTCCGGCTTTGTTGCGCTGGTCCGCCAAAGCAGTCTGGTGATCTGCAACGATTCCGGGGTGGCCCATCTGGCTTCGCTTACCGATACGCCCCAGCTGACATTGATGGGTGTCACCGATGCCGCCCGCACCCATCCCTGGACACCGCATGCGCATATCCTGGGTTCATATGGCCATTGGCCTTCTGTCGAAGACGTGCTGGGCGCCGTCAATCAATTGTTGCGGAACGAGTAAACCATGTTCAGTTCATTGATCAATCTTGTTGTCCCTCTCAATCTGTGCATTTTCCTGATGGTGGTCGGGTTCATTCTTTGCGTGATCCGATTCAGACGCACAGGACTGACACTGATTCTGGCCGGCGTTCTTTGGGTACTGATCTGGTCACTGCCCATTACCTCGATTCTGCTGGGCGGTGTCCTGGAAAACAGTTATCCGTACCGGCCGGCCAACGAATATCCTGAGGCACAGGCCATTGTGGTGCTCGGTGGCGCGACCGCCAACAATCGCATCAACTGGTTCGAACCACTGGAACCTGCCACGACGGTGGCACGCGTGGACACGGCTGCAGAGCTCTACAAGCAGCACAAGGCGCCACGCATTCTGGTTTCGGGTGGTGCCCTGTCCGGGGATGTCAGCGAAGCACGCGGCATGGCTGCACGACTCAAGACACTGGGTATTCCTGCGGAAGATATCATTCTGGAAAACGAAAGCCGGACAACACATGAAAATGCCGAGCTGACCGTGCAGGAATTGGAAGACCACGATATCCATTCCATTCTGCTGGTGACGTCGGCACTGCATATGCCCCGCTCCATGGCGTCGTTCAGCAAGTTCAAGCTGGACGTCACGGCAGCGCCCAATCCGCCACAAATCACGGCGCCTGAGGATAAGGATTTCTCGCTGTTTATACCCAATGAACGCGCGCTTGCAGGCAGCCGTTCAATTCTGAAAGAATATGTGGGAGTCGTGGTGTACTGGCTACGCGGCTGGCTCTGAGCAAAAGAAAGACAGCCGAAGGGTCGTGTGGCGTTGTATGGGGATTTCAAGATCCCCGAATTCCGGCGTCTGCGGATATCCTCGGCTGCTGATGCTCAAATATTCGGATTACGACTTCTGGTTCTCCAGAGCTTTTTTGCGCGCCTCGCGTCGCTGTTTCTTCCACTTTTTGAATTTGCCGTAGGCACGACCAGCGAAAGTGTCCCGCGCGTAGAAAAGCCGGTTCAGCAGCCATTTGCCACTGCGGTTGGAAACGGCGATGCGGTAAATGTTTTCCTTGTCGCCCATGGGCTTGTTAAAGCCATACGCATCGGTGGTGAAGAAATAACGATAGCCCGCAACTCTTGCAGCCTGTTTATAATCCTCGTCGAAAAATCCCTGGGGCCAGCACAGGAAGTCGTCCTGCTTGCCCAGCCTTTCGGCCAGCAGCCGTCGACACTGCGCCAGTTCTTCGCTGATTTTTTCAATCTTCTGTTCCCGGTCCGGCGACACTTTATCCCAGCGCGTATGCGTGTGGGTGTGGCTGTGAATCTGCATGACGCCACTGGCATCCATTTGCTGCAGTTCCGACCATCGCAGAATGACCTTGTCAGTTTCACCCGAGGCGACCAGATGCTTGGATTCTTCGTGCACGTAACTGGCGGGCAGCGCATCCGCAGGGCCATCAGCCATGGTAAGCCGTGGTTCGCCCTCTCCTACCCAGCCGGTGACAACGAACAGCACACCTGTCATTCCGTACTTTTGCAGCAGCGGATAGGCATAGGTGTAGTTGTTCAGATAGCCATCATCAAAGGTGATGAGTATGGATTTATCGGGCACCGGCTTGCCATTCATGTAGTCTGCAAACTGTTCAATGGTCAGCGTACGATACCCCCCCTGCTTCAATGCCTGCAATTGACGCTCAAAAACGTCGGGCTGCACATTGAGCGGGCTTTTCAACGGATGCACGTGATGATACATGAGCACCGGAACATTCTTTGCGTTGTCGGTCATGATTTTTCATCCAGCCATTTGCAGTAAACGGCTTCGGTATTGATGGCCAGCATTTCCGGAGAAAATACAGCTTCATCATAAAGCCATTTATGTGCTGCGCGGCTCATCTGCGTGCGTAATGCAGGATTTTGAATCAGCGTATCGAGCGCCTGGGTCAGCGCGGCGGCGTCATGCAAGGGAACCAGGATACCGGTTTCGCCGTTTCTGAGCATCTCTGAGACGCCGCCAACATCGGTGCCCACAACCGGCAGACCACTCATTTGCGCTTC
>JBEBTQ010000444.1:0-3049 GCA_040393685.1 Advenella kashmirensis
TATTGTTCACCCTGATCAAAGCGAGCAGGTGCCCGCCATGATCGAACGTTACCAGTCCACGGTAACTAACGATGGCGGTACCGTCCATCGTCTCGAAGACTGGGGCCGCCGTCAGCTGGCTTACCCAATCCAGAAACTGGTCAAAGCTCATTATGTCTGCATGAATATCGAATGCTCACAAGCGGCACTGGATGAGCTTGAGCATGCATTCCGTTACAACGACGCCGTACTGCGTCACCTGGTAATCAAAGCCCGCAAGGCTCATACCGGCGCATCAGTCATGATGAAATCTGTAGAACGTGAAGAGGCCCGCAAGGCTACCACCGAGCAGTCATCAGAACAGGAAAACGCAGGTTAATGGCGCGTTGCGCCAGGCATCAATATGAACCAGCTCAGCCTGCAGGCCCGCATACTTGAAATGGGTGCTCTCAGGCATACACCGGCAGGACTGCCGGTACTGGATCTGATCCTGTCGCATGAGTCTGAAGTGATGGAAGCCGGTATGCCGCGACGCGTCGAATTGACGATCACCGCCAAGGCAATCGGCGAATGGGGACAGAAACTGGCCTCATTGCCAATGGGAACCGAAATGCGCGTACGCGGCTTTCTGGCTCCCACAAGGAAAAATTCCAGCCGGCTGATATTGCATATCCAGCAGGCCGAGTTTCCCGGCAATCTGCATCACAAAGACAATCGGCCATCTTCCGGCATCCTGGCATAAACGTAACGGGCAATACGCTCAATATTGAAATTCAGAGGGCCCAAGCCCTCGCAAACATAAAAGGCAATATCATGGCTTTCATGAAAAAAGGCAAGGATAAACGCAGTAAGTTTCCTCAGCAAAATCCATTGTTCAAACGCCGCAAATTCTGCCGCTTCACGGCAGCCGGCGTTGAAGAAATCGACTATAAAGATGTCGACACCCTGCGTGATTTCGTTACCGAAACAGGCAAAATCATTCCTGCACGTCTGACAGGAACCAAGGCTCACTATCAGCGTCAGCTGGACACCGCCATCAAACGTGCGCGTTTTCTGGCTCTGTTGCCTTACACAGATAACCACAACTAATCAGGAACACCATCATGCAAGTTATTCTTCTCGAGAAAATTGTCAATGTCGGCGACCTGGGTGAAGTGGTTCGTGTCAAGGACGGCTACGCCCGCAATTTTCTGATTCCTCAGAAAAAAGCCCGTCGTGCAACACAAGTTGCTATCCAGGAATTTGAAGCCCGTCGTGCCGAGCTGGAAAAAGCCCAGGCTGAAAAACTGGCTGCCGCTCAGGCGCTGGGTGAAAAACTCAATGGCTACAAACTGCAAGTCAGCCAGAAAGCCGGTGTTGACGGCCGTCTGTTCGGTTCCGTTACCAATATGGACATCGCTGCAGGTCTGAAAGCTGCCGGATTCGAAGGCATCGAAAAAAGCCAGGTTCGCCTGACAGACGGTGCCCTGAAAGCCGTTGGCGAATATCCTGTGCAGGTTTACCTGCATGCTGACGTGGTGTCTGACATCACTGTCAACGTTGTAGGCGAAATGGTGTAATCCATCTCCTTCAAGTCCAATGCAGGATTGCAAAGAGCCGGTTATCCGGCTCTTTGTATTTTTGCGGCGGTCTGACGCAGTTGTCCCTAACTGCGTATAATGACATTTTTGCCTGAGCCTCGCGGCCCTCAAGTTAATCGGAGACTCGCGACGGCCGGATTTTCTGGTTTTCAATTTGCGGGTCCCTCCTGTCATGAATGCTCCCGATCCTCAACTGGATTCCCTGCGGCTGCCTCCCCATTCGGTCGAGGCCGAACAGTCCGTGCTTGGCGGACTGCTGATTGACAATGCGCAACTGGAGAATATCAGCGGACTGCTGGGCGAAGATGATTTCTATCGTCACGACCATCGACTGTTGTTCCGTCACATTTGCAAGCTGATCAATCTGGATCGTCCTGCCGATGTCATCACGGTTCATGAATCGCTGGTGCTGGAGAGCAAGTCCGATGAAATCGGCGGGCTGGCCTATCTGGATGCGCTGACGCGCAATACGCCATCAGCGGCCAATATTATCCGCTATGCAGAGATCGTGCGCGAACGCGCCATCCTGCGCAAGCTGGTGACCTTTGCCGACGAGATTGCCTCCGAAGCGCTCAACCCCAAAGGCAAAGAGGCGCGCCAGCTGCTGGACGAAGCCGAATCCCGCATTTTGCAGGTTTCCGAGGGGTCATCTTCGGGCAGCGAGTTCAAGGAAGTGGGCGATCTGCTGGTTGATGTGCTCAAGCGAATCGAAGAGCTGGGCGAGGGCAATCACGGTGATGTGTCGGGCATTCCCACCGGATTCGTGGATCTGGATCGTAAGACTACCGGTCTGCATCCCGGGCAGCTGGTCATTGTGGCCGGTCGTCCGGCCATGGGTAAAACCTCGTTCTCTATGAATATTGCAGAACACGTGGCAATTGATGAAGGCCTGCCCGTTGCCGTGTTTTCCATGGAGATGGAAGCCACACAGCTGGCTGCGCGTATGATTGGTTCTATCGGCAAGCTGGACCAGCAGCGCATGCGTACCGGCAGGCTGCTGGACGAAGACTGGCCCAAGCTCACACACGCCATGCAACTGCTGCAGGAAGCGCAAATCTATATTGACGAAAGCCCGGCGCTCAGCCCGCTGGTGTTGCGCTCACGCGCGCGCAGACTGAAACGCAAGTGCGGCAAGCTGGGCCTGATTGTTGTGGATTACCTGCAATTGATGTCAGGCAATGCGCTTTCCAAAAATGATAACCGTACGGCCGAAATCTCCGAGATCAGCCGCTCACTGAAAACGCTGGCCAAGGAAATGGAATGTCCGGTCATCGCGCTGTCGCAGCTGAACCGGGGTCTGGAGCAACGGACCAACAAACGTCCTATCATGAGTGACCTGCGGGAATCGGGCGCGATCGAGCAGGACGCCGACCTGATTCTGTTTATCTACCGGGATGAGGTCTATCATCCGGACACCCAGGATAAGGGATCGGCAGAAGTGATTATCGGCAAGCAGCGTGCGGGTCCTATTGGCACCGTGCGACTGACTT
>JBEBTQ010000445.1:0-3043 GCA_040393685.1 Advenella kashmirensis
ATTGACGGCAACACGCTGGCGGAATTTGATCTTCTGAAAATCTTCCTGATTGGCACGGTAAGTGGATTCTGTCCATGCGCCGGAATCGGCGTAGTCGTAGAACATCCGAGGCACTTTGATGCGTGCAATACGTTGCAGGTCATCCAGGCAGGTGATTTTACTTAGGTCGGCCATTATTTACCCCAAAAACAAATAATAGCCTCAATTATACGGACAAGCGTGAAGAAACCACAGTCTCTTCACGCGTCAAATCAAAAAATGGAATCGCTGGAATTACTCGGTCGGCCAGCGCAGCACGGCTTTCTCGGAACTGCCTTTGGACAGGGTGAAAGCATGCTTGCGGGTTTCCCCTTTATAGCTCGCAGTCAGTTCATATTTGCCATCGGGCAGTTTTACGTTGAGATAAGGCCCGGTGTTCGAGACATCAAAAACTTTTTTCTGATCCTTGTCCACAATCTGCACGGCAACATCGGACAGGAAGGCCTGATCCTTGATGGCAGAAAATGTCATATGCAGGTTGTAATCTTTTTCTGACGCTTTGAGCTCAGTCTGCTCCGCGTTACCTATGCCACCGGTGATGTAGTGCACCGATTCGTATGTCTGTGGCTGAACCTGTGCAAAGACAGCGTTGACACTGCCAATGGTCAATCCCAGCGCCAGGGCTGAGGTTGCCAGGAAGGCCTGAATATGGCGAAGGGAAAAGTGATTGTTATTCATTAGATACTCCTTGAAGGCAAATTAATGCGCCTTGTCTGATGCAAAATCCAAACATTGCTCATTCAGTGTACGCATAAAAAAGCACTTGTGCGCCGTTTTGATGTCAGCTGAAATATTTATGAATAACGCCTGAGAATAGTGCGGAACTTAGAGTTTTGCCACGGCCACATCTGTTGCTTTCACAAACGCAATTACGTCAGATCCCACAGCCAGTCCGAGTTGAAAAACAGAGCGAGTGGTTATGACGGAAGTCACAATGCCGGCAGACGTCTCGATGTCCACCTCCGAAACAACGGGACCTGAAACGATTTCGACAATTTTTCCCTGAAATTGATTTCTTGCGGTGATGGACTGGATGGTCATAAGGACTCCGTAGATAAAGATTTGAAATCACGACGCAGAATAAATGAGGTGCGCGTCGCTTTATGGAAGAACATCGTTCACACCTTTACGGAAGATTCGCAAGGTATGTTCTTTATCTTATGCATTCTTTCGCAAGTTCCAAACAACTTGTTGATGGTAAAGATATCGCTGTCGGTAATGATGATGAATATCACAAATGGCATATAAATATATTCATTGATGAGTGATATATAAATTCATGAGAGGCGCATGAATACTGGCTTCCAGAAAAAATAACAAAGATCATAATTGAATAAACAAAGCAAAATAATATCGTTAAAGGATTCGCTGCGACCCCCTATACTTTTCGTTCATGCAGTTCTAATGCGTCACGTTTCGCGTTCTCGTGACTTCATTTTTTTGATACCTTTAAACAGGAGATTCTCATGAACGATCGCCTCACAGCCGCACAGGCTTCCCGGTCTGTCGCCGTCAAAGCGACGCTGGATTATCCAGTGATTGATACCGATGTTCACGTTAACGATTACACACCGGCGCTCGAAGAATATGTTCAGCAGTATGGCGGTGGCGAGCTTGTTGACGCCTTGCGCAAGGTGCTGGGTTCGCGTTTCAACACACGCAGCAATGGCAAGGACTGGTATCAGCAGACAGAAGCTGAGCGTCGCTATTATCGTACGTTGCGCTCGCCATGGTGGGCACGCGTCACTCGCAATACGCTGGATCTGGCAACTTACTCTCTTCCCGCGTTGCTGGCAGAGCGGCTGGCCGAGCAAGGAGCAGATTACTCTGTGCTATTTCCCAACGACGTGCTGGCACCTCTGGGCGCCGGCAAGCATCGCCAGGCATTGCACAGAGCGATCAATCATTATCATGCGGATCAGTATCGCAAGTATAGTGATCGACTGACGCCGGTCGCGGGCATTCCTTTGCATACGCCGGAAGAGGGTATTGAAGAACTTGAATTTGCAGTGAAGACGCTGCGTCTGAAAGTGATCAATATTGCGGGTGGCGTTAAACGACCGATACCGGCAGTGGCCGAAAAGTATCCCGCCGCTGAACATCCGGATGTTGCCAGATATGCGCATTACACAGACTTCTATGGCATCGACAGTGAATATGATTACGATCCTTTCTGGGCGAAGGTTGTTGAACTGGGTGTGCCTGTCACCACGCATTACGGCAGTCAGGGATGGACAGGCCGGCACTCTATCAGCAACTATATGTTCAATCATATCGGTCATTTTGCGGATGGCTCGCAGGCATTTGCCAAGGCTTTGTTCTTTGGTGGCGTCACCAGGCGTTTTCCAGGACTGCGCGTCGCGTTGCTCGAAGGCGGTGCTGACTGGGGTGCGCACGTATTTGCGCACCTGATAGACAGATGGGAGAAACGTAATCGACATGCAGTCCAAAACTACAATCCGGCTCATGCTGATCTGGACTTGCTGGAAAATCTTTTCCAGCGTTACGGCAGCACGCTGATCAAGGATGGAAAGCTCGACAAGAAAACGCTTCTGGTTGATAGTCTGGGCATTTCTGCGCTGCCGCATAGTCGTGATCCCAATGAGAGCGAAATTGATGATTTTGCGCTTGCCGGGGTTGAGTCACCCGAAGATATCAAAACGCAATGGGTCGACAATTTCTACTTCGGATCAGAATCGGATGATCGTACCGTAGCCGCAGCGTTCAATCGAAAACTCAATCCTGTCGGCGCTCAGATCAATGCGATCTGGTCTTCGGATATCGGCCATTGGGACGTGCCTGATCTGACTGAACCATTGGCAGAAAGCTGGGACCTCGTGGAGCAGGGCGTCATCACTGCGGCCAATTTCAAGTCCTGGGTTTTTGAAAATCCCTACCGCTTCTATACCGAAGCCAATCCGCGCTTCTTTGAAGGGACAGCGGTAGAGACAAAGCTGAAGTCTATCATCTCCTAAGTATCGATATACGTGACTGATTCGAACAG
>JBEBTQ010000446.1:0-3034 GCA_040393685.1 Advenella kashmirensis
CGTTGGAAACAACTGGGAAGAGGCGCATTAAGCCGAGGCGCTGAGAAGGTGTTCCTGCCGCTCCTGGGAAATTTTCGTCAGCGTTCCTGGGAGCGAAAGAGAAAGAAAAAGGGAAAGCTGAAGCGAGAAGAAAAAGGGCAGATTCGTGCGGCCAGCGTAACGGTGGAGTTCACCGATGCGCTGGCTTTTTGATGACTGCTTCAGGTAGTCTTACTACCGACCGAAGATCAGGACTGCACAACGCGGGCGCGCAGAGCGTTGATCCGGTGCTCGATGGGTGGGTGAGTAGAGAACAGGGCAGCCACGGCCGCACCACCGCTAATACCCGAAGATTCAAACTGCTTGGGCAATTCACCCGGCTGCAGACCACCCAGTCTTGCCAGCGCATTGATCATGGGAGAAGCAGACCCCAGCATTTTTGCTGATCCGGCATCGGCACGGTACTCGCGCTGACGCGAGAACCACGCCACGATGATCGAGGCCAGCACACCGAACGCGATTTCACAGACCAGCACCGTGATGTAATAACCCGGTCCCACACCGCGCTCATTGCGAAAAACGGTGCGATCAATAAAATACCCGACAACGCGCGCCAAAAAGACCACGAAAGTATTCACCACGCCCTGAATCAGGGTGAGTGTCACCATATCGCCGTTGGCAATGTGTGCAACTTCGTGCCCCAATACGGCAGTCACTTCCTCTTCAGTCATGCTGTTCAGAAGGCCGGTTGATACGGCGACCAGCGCATCATTCTTGAAGGCGCCGGTCGCAAAGGCATTCGGTTCACCTTCGTAAATGGCCACTTCTGGATGACCAACTCCGGCGCGGTCAGCCAGCTGATGGACGGTATCCACCAGCCAGTGTTCCTTCTGGCTCGCTGGCGAAGCCGGATTAATAATGTGCAGCCCCATTGTCCATTTGGCCATGGGCTTACTCATCAGCAGAGAGATAAAGGCACCCACAAAGCCGACAACAGCCGAAAACACCAGCAGCTGACCCATATTGATGCCATTGGCATCCATATAGCGATTGACTCCCAGCAAATTAAGGGTAAAACCCAACACAACCATGACGGCGAGGTTGGTCATCAGGAAAAGAATAATACGTTTCATACAGCAGTCCTTGTTGAAAGGGTCAATTCAAATCGCGGCGTCAGAAGGGAAAAGTCAGTCTGACAGTCTGAGCTTAAAAATAGCTGAAAATTTATCCAGATCAATTATATAAGGGCAATCCCGCACTTTTACAGAGTTCTTCGCAGTAGAATGTTATTTTATTTTCAAGCGATTTCCGGATTTATCATGCAGTCATTGTGGATGTTGGTGGCTTCCCTGATGTTCGCCATTATGGGTGCCTCGGTAAAACTGGCGTCCGAACATGCTGCATCACTGTCGCTGATCATTCTGTTCCGGGGGCTGCCCTCGGTCATTCTGCTCATCATCTGGGCACTTTCTACGCATAAGTCACTCAAGCCTAAAAGCATTCGCCTGCATTTGATGCGCAATGTTTTCGGCGTGGGCGCCATGTGGATGGCATTTTACGGCTACAGCGTGCTGCCCCTGGCTACCAGTACCAGTCTGAACTATACATCGCCGCTGTTCATTGCCGGCTTTTTGCTGCTGTCGGGCAAAGCGAGCAATGATATCATCCGCACCCTGGCTGTCGGTATCGGCTTTGCCGGCGTACTGCTGATCCTGAGGCCCAGTATTACTGAAGATCAATGGTTTGCCTGCGCACTGGGTTTGATGGCCGGTGCTTTCGGCGCGGTCGCCATGCTTCAGGTGCGGCAGCTGGGTACCATTGGCGAGCCCATCTGGCTGACAGTGATGTACTTTTCAATCTTCGTGTCCGGCACCAGCCTGATTGGCATCAAGGCGCATGGTATCGGCAATCCTGATCTTCTGGCCTGGGTATCGCTGATTGTGGTTGGCATGTCGGGGCTTTTCGGCCAGCTGGCGCTGACACGCGCCTTTGGCTCCGGGTCGCCGCTGCTTTCGGCTGCGCTGCAGTACACGACCATCATCTTCTCGGCCACCATCGGTATCATTATCTGGAACAATGCGCCGGACGGACTTGCGTGGCTGGGCATGGGTATGGTCATTGTGGCGGGCTTGCTTTCCGCCTGGCGTACCCTGAGACTGGCAGAGCAGCAGAAAAAAGCGCCGGTGGTCAAGACTACGGTCTGAACGGCGCTTAATGATGAACTGCGATTAATTCTGAACGGCCCTTGATTTCGGAGAGCGCCTGATTTTGTACGGCGCCTGAATCTGCAGGCGCCGCATTCATGTGAAAGGCCTGGCCTAGGCCATCAGCCGGTTATACCATTCATGGAAATGCTGCATGCCATCTTCCATAGGAGACTGGTAAGGACCCACTTCAGATGTGCCGCGGTTGTATAGGGCACGCCGGCCTGCATCCATACGCTCAGCAATCTCGTCATCTTCAATGGCGGTTTCCATATAGGCCGCCTGCTGCGCTTCAATGAAGCCGCGCTCGAACATGGCAATTTCTTCCGGGTAATAGAATTCCACCAAGTTGACGGTTTTTTGCGGACTGACCGGATAGAGCGTAGACAGCACCAGCACATGGGGATACAGCTCGATCATGTGCGTAGGGAAATAGGTGACCCACATGGCGCCAAAATCTGGCGTTTCACCCTGACGGAAGCTCAGCAATTCGTCGTGCCATTTTTTGTACACCTCTGAACCCGGATTGGCCAGAGCCTGATGAACCCCGACGCGCTGCAGGCTGAATGTCTCTGCAAAATCCCAGGTCAGATCATCGCATGTCACAAATTTGCCCAGGCCGGGATGGAAGGGGCCGACATGATAGTCTTCCAGATAGACTTCAATGAAGGTTTTCCAGTTGTAGTTGCACTCGTGCACGATGGCACGATCAAAAACGTAGTCGGAAAAGTCAAATTCCGGGCGCGAAAAGAGGGACGCCATATCCGCTGCCGGATTGCGTGGTCCTTCGAACAACAGGCCATGGCAATTGCTTAGCGGAAACTGCTGCAGATTTTTACAGGGGTTGGTGT
>JBEBTQ010000447.1:0-3028 GCA_040393685.1 Advenella kashmirensis
GCGCTGTCGTTGCTGTTCTTGTCTTTATCGGAAATGGTCATGGTAAACAATGAAAAACTGGCTTGCCAAACGGCAAGGGCCCATATGTTCTGCAATGGGCCTGCAATGGCGATCCGTGAATTATCCGCGGGCAAGCCGCAGGATCCGGGAAACCTGCATTGTAGTGTATTCGGTCGCTGGACGCCTGTCGCTTAGCCGGCGAAACGGAATGTCATGACACGGGCTGGCGGCACGTTCGCCCATACAATTTCACTGCTGTAATGGCGGGCTTTGACGGCCGATTGCCATTCGGCAGGGCGCAGACTGTAGGTGAACTGTATGGCACGCCCTTCGTTTTTGAGCAGCGTCTGCCAGTGATGCAGAATTTGACTTCGCACTTCAGGGGGCAGGGAGATCAGAGGCAGGCTGGAGACGATGGCGTTAATGCGGATGTCTGGCGGCAATAGCGCGTCAAGATCGGCGGCATTGCCGTTGATGATGGTCAGATGCGGAAATCGCCGGCGCAGGTGCTGCGCAAAGACGTTGGAAAATTCAATGACAATGAGTTTATCGGGGTGAACGCCATGATCCAGTATGGCTTGTGTGATAACACCGGTACCGCCGCCAAGCTCGATCACAACACCGTCATGATTCAACGGAATGTGCTTGGCCATGTAGCGGCCGAGCTTGCGTGAGCTCGGACAGATGGCGCCGGTAAATTTTGGCTGGTGCACCAGCTCGTTCACGAACATTAAAGGCCGCGAAGACCTCACCGTTTTTTTCAGACGAACAAAGCCGCCTCTGCACCAAGTTCCAACCATAAATGACGTCCCATTGTTATTGTTTACCTGGTGAAGGGCGGACAAATTGTCAATATTCTCTATGTCGGCCCTCAATGGCCGGCGCAGGCATCAGGCCTGCACCATAGATGAAAAATCGTCAATTCAACGAACACGCATGCCCGGTTGTGCACCTCCCCACGGCTCCAGGATATAAATTCCCGGATTGGCTTTTTCATTCGCGTCGCTGGCAGCCAGTACCATGCCTTCAGAAACGCCGAACTTCATTTTGCGCGGTGCCAGATTGGCCACCATCACAGTGAACTTGCCAATCAGAGCCTCGGGCTCGTAGGCGGATTTGATTCCGGAAAATACGTTGCGGGTCCGACCCTCACCGACATCCAGTGTAAGTCTTAGAAGCTTACCGGAACCTTCGACATGTTCACAATTAACAATTTTAGCAATTCGCAAATCAATTTTTACAAAATCATCAATCGTAATGACGTCTGCAATCGCCTCGCCGCCGGGCAGGGCGGCTGCAACGGCAGCAGCGGCAGCCGCCTCGGCTTCAGGGCTGGCACCAGCAGGTTCAGCGGGCTCGAACAGTTTATCCAGCATGACCGGTTCAACGCGCTGCATCAGATGTTTGAACGGAGCGATATGATCGGGCAGTTCTGCTGCATCGCTCCAGGCGAAATTGCGGTTCATGCCGAACAATTCAGTTGCAATACGTTCTGCCAGGGCGGGAAGTACCGGTGCCAGCATCACAGACAGGGCTTTGAAGCCGGCGATGGCGCGTGAGCAGACATCCTGCAGCGCGAGCTTTTGCTGCTCGTCTGCCGTGCTGATTCCTTTGGCCATGACCCATGGCTGGGCACCATCAAAAGCCTGGTTGATTTTGTCGGCCTGTGCCATGAGATTGCGGATCGCACGCGCATATTCGCGGTTTTCAAAATCCTGCTGCACACTGGCGGTGAGTGTGCGCAATTCAGTTGTCATTGCGTCGACATCGCTGGCATACCCCAGTTTGCCGTCGAAATGGCGAGTGATGAATGTGGCGGCACGGCTGGCAATATTGATGTATTTGCCGATCAGATCGCTGTTGACGCGGGCAATGAAATCATCAGGATTGAAATCAATGTCTTCGACACGTGCATTCAGTTTGGCGGCAATGTAATAGCGCAGCCATTCCGCATTCATTCCAATATCCAGATATCGGATGGGTGATATCCCGGTGCCGCGGCTCTTGGACATTTTTTCGCCACTGACCGTGATAAAGCCGTGTACGTTAAGCGCGTCCGGCACCTTGCGGCCGGAGAATTTGAGCATGGCGGGCCAGAACAGGGCGTGGAAATAAACAATGTCCTTGCCGATAAAATGAACCTGCTCTGTACTGTTGCCGGGTTCCAGCAGCTGGTCGAAATCTATGCCCTTGAGTTTGCAATAGGATTTGAGCGAGGCCAGATAACCCACAGGCGCGTCCAGCCACACGTAGAAGTATTTGCCCGGCGCGTCAGGGATTTCAATGCCGAAATACGGTTCGTCGCGGGAAATGTCCCAGTCGTTAAGGTTGCTTTCCTTACTGTTTTCGTCGCCCAGCCACTCGCGGGTTTTGGCCAGCACTTCTGCCTGCAGGCGTTTATTGCCCTGGGCATTGCTGCCGGTAGTCCATTCCTGCAGAAATTCGACGCAGCGCGGGTCTGACAGGTTGAAGAAGAAATGCTCGGATGACTTCAGAACCGGCGTGGCGTTGGTGAGCGTGGAATACGGGTTGATCAGGTCTGTGGGGGCGTAAACCGCGCCACAGACTTCGCATGAGTCGCCGTACTGGTCGCGCGCATGGCATTTGGGGCATTCACCCTTGATGTAGCGATCGGGCAGGAACATGCCTTTGACCGGATCATAGAACTGTTCAATGGTGCGCGTGCTGATGAAACCGGCCCCTTTGAGCTGGCGATAAATGGCCTGTGACAGTTCGATGTTCTCATCGCTGTCGGTACTGTGCCAGTGATCGAACTGGATATGGAAACCGTTCAAATAGCGGGGGCGTTCCTGGGCGTAGCGCGCCACCAGATCGCGCGGCGCAATACCTTCCTTTTCTGCCTTGAGCATGATCGGCGCGCCATGTGCGTCATCTGCCCCGACAAAATGCACGGTATGCTCGGCCATTCGCATGCTTCGAACCCAGATATCGGCCTGGATATATTCCATGATATGGCCAATGTGGAACGAACCGTTAGCGTAGGGTAGAGCCGTGGTAACAAAAATCG
>JBEBTQ010000448.1:0-3005 GCA_040393685.1 Advenella kashmirensis
CAAACTGATCGAGCCGCCGCTGTCGGATTTTCTCCTGGCTCTGCCCGGCATGTCTCTGCTTGCCAAGTCACCGGCAGAAGCGGCCATTGTGGTCATCGGCTTCATTTATATTCTGGCGGCGCTCTGTAACCTGCTGATTCCGAATACCCATTTTGTGTATCCGAAACAGGAATCCAATCCTGTGAAGCTGCTCAGCGTCTTTGCCAGCTACGTGAAAATTCTGTGGCAGGACAAGGTCGGCCAGATCTCCCTGGCGGTCACCACCCTGTTCTGGGGCGCAGGTGCCACCCTGCAGCTTATTGTCCTGCAGTGGGGGCGCGATCATCTGCATTTGAGTATTGCTCAGTCGGCCAACCTCATGGGCGTGGCAGCCATCGGGACCATCATCGGTTCCGTCCTTGCCGGTCGCGTGCCACTGACTCGAGCGCTGCATGTTTTGCCTATCGGTGTGGTAATGGGCTTCTCCGTGATGCTCATGACCATTGTGAAGGGAACCTGGGCCGTCTATGGCACGCTCATTCTGGTGGGCGGTCTCTCAGGCTTTTTCGTTGTTCCACTGAACGCCCTGCTTCAGCATCGCGGCCATGTCCTGCTTTCCGCGGGGCATTCCATCGCGGTTCAGAATTTCAACGAGCAGCTCAATATTCTGTTTATGGTGGCCATGTACTGGTTCATGCTTGAGATGAACCTTCACATCAATACCATTATCATCATCTTCGGCGTCATTGTTGCCCTGCTCATGGCATTGGTGATTGTCTGGAGTTATCGCAATCAGCGCAAATATCCCGCGACCTTCGCCGAAATTGGCGAGGAAGGTCATGGTCGGGCCCAGGCCGGGCATTGAGCCCCGAAAGACGACAAGCCCAGCCCTTTAAAGTCCTGCCCTTTATATGGCTATTTATCTTGCTATTTACCTGGCGATTTATTCCTGGGCCGTTGTCTGGGTCAGTATTTTTCTTATCCGTTTCAGATCGGCCCACGCAAGGGGCTTGGCGGCCTGATTGGCCATCAGATGGTTGGGGTGGAAGGTAACGACGACCGGGACATGCCGGCCCTGAATCGACAGGTGCAGATCGGGTGTTTCACGCAACTCACCCACGGGCTGCGAAGAGCCAAGAACAGATTGCGCCGCATTCCCCAGCAATAAGACACACGCAGGTTGAACCATTGCCATCTGCTGCTGCAGATAGTCCGCGCAGGCATCAATTTCTTCTGGCTGGGGCGAGCGACCCAGCATGGGTCGGCATTTAACCACATCTGTAACGAACACGGCGTCACGCGCCAGTCCAATGGCGCGCAGCATATTATCCAGCAATATGCCCGCCTGCCCGCTCAGTGGCCTGCCGCTGGCGTCGTCCTGTGCGCCTGGCGCCTGGTCGATGATCATAAGTGCGGCATCAATGGGGCCGGAGCCCGGCACGGGCTGACGCGCCTGCTCGGCAAGCCCGCACTGCACGCATTGGGTTATGGTTTTTGACAGAACAGGCCACTGCGCATCTGCATTGCGTGCCGCCACAGCGGTATCACTGGCCTCGTCGGCCACCTTGTTCAGCACAATGCCTTCCACCTCGGACACCTGTGTCAGTGGTGGGGGCTCCTGCTGTTGTCCGGATTCCGCCGGCCCTGGACGAGAGGCAGCGCCTGCCCGCAAGCCAGACTTGCCACGCTGATGCTCCATTTGCTGGCGGATTTTGGCCAGCGCCTCTTTGGCTCGCGACGGACTGGCAGGCTGCGGGTCAGCAGGTGCGACAGACGGCTCCCGGGCGGCACCGATGGCTGCGGGTTCTGCGGCCACGGGGGCAACACCCGCCGCAGCAGGGCCTGCAGCTGACACCTCTGCAGCCTGCGCATGAGCGTGTGACTGATTCTGCGCGCCTGCGACGTGCCCATGAGCATGTTCGGCGGGCGCCACACTGGCTTGCGTGGCAGCCAGCGGGCGTCCCCACAGACGATCAATACCACTCTCCTGCAGCCAGAGCAGTTGCAGAGGATTGACTATGACACCAACCGGATGCACTGGTGGGTGCGCCATAGCGGAGGTCACAGCGGATGTTGGTGAGGGAACGGGGCGGGTGTCCATAGACATCAGGATACCACGGCTTTCTGTAAAACCCAGGCGTCTTCGCTCCCCCCTCGCCCGGCGGGATAGTAGCCTTTACGAACACCAATCTGCTTATAGCCCCAGCGCTGATAGAACGCAACGGCACCCGTATTGGACGGACGAACTTCAAGTACTTGTGTCTGCAGTCCGCAGGCCAGCACCCGAGTTTCTCCCCAGGCCAGCAGGCCCGCGCCCAGGCCGCGCTTCTGCCACTCCGGCAGCACACCAATCAGCAGAAGATGCGAGACATCGGGCGCCATCATCTGCAGGGAAAATGCAATAATTTGCTGCTCATGGCAGACAACCCAGGCCTCGTAACCGGCTTTCAGGGCGTCCCGGAAATTGCCGACAGTCCAGGGATGCGACTGGACCGCACATTCGATTCGTACGACCGCTTCGATATCTTCTTCACACATGGGACGGATGACACATTTCGTCTGCAGATGAGTAATGGCGGCATGCCTGGCGGCACCCTGCTCTGAAGTGGCGGCCGAAGTGGTGGCTGATGTAGGATCCGCCTCCTTCTGATGGGTGTTTTCCTCGCTAAACGGTGTTGCGCGAGGATTGCCGCCCTGACCGGCCTCTCGTTCCTGGGTAGTAAAGGCGACCTTGTCTCTGACATAAAGAGGTGCGGCCTGATCTGCGGGAATAAAACGGCCTGACATCCAGGCACGAAGTCCGATCCTGGCCATGAGTCCGGCACGCGGTTCGGCGTCCGGGAACAGACTGACGTCATGCATAGCGGCGACTTCGGGAAACGCTGCTATGCCTGAACCGGCAAGCAATACGGCTGGTGTTGCAAAATGTGTTCGGGTGTCAGTCTTATTGTTGCCAGCCGATTTCATCGTGCCGACGGGCGCTGACAACGTAGCCGCCACGTGCTGGCGAACCTGGTGTCGAACGC